>JBGOXA010000040.1:0-9336 GCA_041478915.1 Dehalococcoidia bacterium | reverse complement strand
CTCTCGACATCGCTTATGCAATCCTCCTGTCCTGTTGAGCTGTTTTAGACCAGAGACTATGCTCTACTGGCACATTATACTGCTGTCTTCCTTTAGAACAAAGGCGATAACGACAAAAGTGACGAACGAACTGAACAATCCGTCATAGTGTGTTATCCCCAACGACCAGGGTAGGCCTTGCCAGAGAATATCGCCCTCTTTCAGAGTATAATGGAAGCGTTACCATAAACCAGAAGCCAATATCATTTTGTAAAGGAGATTTCAAAGTGAAAGCCGCTGTCATCATAGAGAAGGGTGTTCTTTCCGTCGAGGATGTGCCCACCCCGCGGGCAGGTCCAGGTGAGGTTATCGTCAAGGTCAGGTACTGCGGGATCTGTGGGTCCGATATCCGCCTGTTCGCTGACGGGTTCTTGCCGGTCGGACTAACAATGGGGCACGAGTTCTGCGGGACGGTCTCAGAGATTGGCCAGGCGGTGGAAGGTTGGGTAGCGGGCGACCGCGTGACAGTCAACCCGGCTATAAGGTGCGGCAAGTGCCATTATTGCAGACGTGGCCAGTGGCACCATTGTCTCAACAGCAAGATAGTTGGTGTGCACAAGGAAACGCAAGGTGCCTTCGCTGAATATGTGAAGGTCAATGCAGATATGCTTCACCGCCTCCCTAGGGAAGTGACAGATGAAGCAGCGGCGAACGTTGAGCCCTGTGCCGTTTCACTGCGGGCAGTAAGGAACTCTGGAATCACAGTTGGCGACTCGGTGGTTGTCTTCGGCGCTGGCTCGATTGGTCTGTTTGTCCTTCAGTGCGCTCGGGCGGCTGGGGTGGGGGCAGTCTATGTAGTCGAGCCTGCCGAGGGCCGAGCTAGGGCTGCAGCCATGCTTGGTGCCGACCGGGTGTTCGACCCTCGGCAGGTGGACTTTTCTGCTGAATTTAGCCGGGTTATCGGCTCCAGAGCAGATATAGCCTACGTGTGTACTGCGTTTCCTGCTGCCCTGCAACAGGCGGTGGATGTGGTGAGACGCCAAGGCAGGGTGTTGGTGGTTGGCGGCGGCATGAGCGCACAGGTAATCCCTGAATACTGGATGTGGAAGGAGGTGGAGGTCAGGGGCTCCTTTGCTTACCTGGACGAGTTTGCTCTGGCGCTGGAGCTGTTCAGGCAGGGTAAGGTCAGGGTTGACGGGATGATCTCGGACGTGATACCGCTGGAGAAGATGCCGCAGATGTTCCAGGACTTGTCCAGACCCACTTATGAGATCAAGGTCCTGGTGCATCCGGAGTAACCGGGAGGGATGTAGACGAAGAAGGGCTATACAGGATAGCCGAGAGAGTCCTCAATCTCAATAGGGCCATCCTAGTGAGGGAAGGCCATCGTGGTATCCAGGAAGACCGACTTCCCCATGCTTGGCACACCGTTTCTCTTAAGGGGAACATGCCCAACCCTGAAATGTTGGTGCCCGGGAAAGGAGGCGACGTAGTGAACCGAAAGAGCAAGTGTAAATTGTCAGCAGGGGCTGTTGCCCAAGTCCCCTGGGATGCCCCAGCCAGATATGGATTGTAGACCAACGCACTGCCCGGCTAGCTTTAAGAGAAGAGTTTGGCAACAGCCCCCGCTGACTACATACACTGGTTTATCGTAAACGTCAGTTGAGTCCTCCGTAGCATTAGAGAATGAGCGCGTTTTTCGCTGTCACACGGCAAGCTACGATAGCAGGTATCCCCCATCCACCAGCAACAGACTGCCAGTCACGTAGTCGGCTGCCGCGCTGGCCAGGAACAGCACCACCTTGGCGATATCATCAGGCCCGCCCCTGTGCTGCAAGGGTATGCGCTGGGCGAAGCCCTGCATCAGTACCTCCGGTTCTATGCCAGTAGCCTGGCTGAAGGCCTTGCTGGCAGCATCGACGCCGGGCGTGTTGATGCCACCTGGCGCTACTGTATTGACCAGAATCCTGTGGGGAGCAAGCTCCAGAGCTAGGCTCTTGGTTAGCATTACCACACCACCCTTGGAGGCATTGTAGTGCACCCCCATCTCCTGCGGTTTCAGGGCATCTATCGAAGCTATGTTGATGATCCTTCCTCCATGGCCGGCTTTGATCATCTCCTCAGCAGATGCCTGAGCATACAGAAAACTCCCCTTTAGATTGACGTCCAGGACCCTGTCCCACAGTTCTTCGGTGACCCGCAGTAGAGGTACCAAGGGGTAAATGCCGGCGTTGTTGACCAGAATGTCGAGGGAGCCGAGGGCCTCTACCGTGGCCTTAGCCACCTTCTTGGCATCGGCTGCACTTCGTACGTCGGCATAGACCGCCTGCGCTTTGCCGCCTCTGGACTTGATCTCCTGCACAGTCTGATTAGCCGCTTCCAGGTTAATGTCTGCGATCATCACGCCCGCGCCGGCTTCTGCCAGACGGAAGGCAATGCCTTGCCCGATGCCCATGGCACCGCCAGTCACCACAGCGCCCCTGCCACTCAAGTCGAAAAGTTCTGCGATGGTTTGCTTTGTCATCTTTCAACCTCCCTCATTTGCAACGTTCATTACTCGCTGGTTCAAAGTGCAGGTCCGAACATGAAAGCCCTATTAACCGATTGTCCGGGGCTTCCTCACGGGGGTCTTTTCGGTTCCCCTGTGCTGCTCCCTCAAAGCCACATGCAGGGCCGACATAGTCTTCCAGCACAGAATGAGATCTAAGACGCGCTTGTCGAATACCATATTGGCCGGAGGGTTACATAGGGCTGTCTCCTACTTGATGACCTTCTCTTCAGTGATGATGGAGACCATCTGGCTCAAGTCCACGAACCTGTCCAAGTCCTCAAGGTGTGCTTTGCCAGCCTCAGACTGCAAGATAGCGACGGCTGTTTGGAACGTATCCATGTCAGGCCACCAGGTCTCAGCCACCCCGTCGTACGCCTGTTCACCGCTGGGCAGAATCACGCCATGGTTCTGAACGTATTTGACCATTTGCGGGTTATCCCGCAGTGCCACTGGTGCATGCTTCTCCCTCCAATACTTGTAAAATTCATCCAGCGACAGACCCGGCTTCCTTTTGAGTAGCGTAATGACCTTGATCATTTCCCCTAACCTCCCCTAATCGTTTTGGCAAGGTGGCACCTCGATTTGCTTGTTTGGCCTTTGCCACACCCCGCCTACAAAGATAGGCCCCCTCTGACAAAGTTACAGAGGGGGCCTTTGAACGTGCTTTGGCATATGCACCTAACAGTACCCTCAGCCAGCGACGCGGAGTGCAGGTTGATTGTTACACCAATAACACCAGCTACCACAGAGCACAAGGCTATAACTGCTTGGATTTACTCCATCACGAGGGGTAGCCACTCGGGCACTTTTCTCACTAGATCCTGAGCCTCCTTGCTCCACTCGTATATGGCGGTGTAATTCCATGAATACCGTTTGGTCGCCGAGAAACCCCATTCCTCGTAGCCTTCCCACTTCACACTAAAGTTTGTGGCAGTGTCATAAAGGACCTGCCCGTTGAAGTTCTCAACGCCTACATCATTTATTGCTTTCGCCAAGATTTGGAGCATGCCGTAGTTTTGCTGGAATGAACCTATGTAACCTCCACCGGCATGAATAATCTTCTCGCCTTGCCCAGCATGCCATTCGGTCAAAAACTGTTTAGCCAGGCTGATTACGGGGTTTGTGTCATTATACCACCGTGTCGGGAAGGAAAGCAGCGTGCCATCAATGTCATCCCAAGAACAGGTGTCCTCTATCAGGCCCCTGTAAGCAGCCTGGGCATCAGTGCCGATGTACTTTGCTCTGTACCCCCGGTCTCGAAAATCCCTCATGAAGGTAGTCGTCCCTGTTCCAGTCGAGGGCGGGAACAAATAATCACAGTCTTTAACCTTCTCCATTTCGCCACTCCAACTCGTTACGCCCACAGGAGCCAGGTAGCCACCAACCCAGTCATACTTGTCCGAGTGAGCCTGGGCATAGTCCTTGATAGCGTTCCTAAGATCTTGGGCGTAAGCCTCGTCCCAACCTACTGAACCAATCTTGGCTGGTCTACCTGTGGGATAATCGGGATCGTTTCCGGGGATCCATTCAAGGAGAGTATCGATCAGAGCACCGCCAGTGGCATTCATGCAAAACACCCAGCCCGGAGGATCTATCTGGGGCTTGCTAGTGGTCAAGGGGAATATGGGGATCTTATCTCGCTCTGCAAAGGGCTTTAGTGTCACCCCTATCGGCGGCAAGCCGGTGGTGATTGCCACCGCTCCCTTCCCTTTTACCCACTCATAACCTGGTATGTCACGAGAGGGATCGTACCTCCCATCATAAGTGACCACTTTCAGCTCTACCCCGGGGATAAGGCCTTGTTCATTGTAATATCTAACCAGATCCTCCAGAGCATAGTTAATCGGAATCAGCGCTGCTGATGCCGGCCCCGTCATGTCTGACAGGTGCCCTATGACGATAGTCCTCTTTCCTTCCCCACCGCCCTTACCGCAACTAAGGCCTAGTGCGGCTACGATGATCAAGATCATCAAGCAGGATACAACTATCCTTATCCACTGGCTTTTCATCTCTGATCTCCTCCTTCCTTCTTTGCTTTATCTATTGGTGGCCTTTGCATTGTATAGCGCTCCCCACTGCCACCTAATTGCTTGAGCTTCTGGCTCAATACCTTTTTTGCCTTGCTATCCTACAACCCACTCCTGGGGCAACTTTAGCACTGATGAGATGGACTTCTCTTCACAGAGGGCAGCCAGTGTACAGGGTTGCCTTATTTCTTGGCCAATTCCTAGCGCGTAGTGGAGATCCTGTGCTTCCAGATGAGGGGGCACCAGCGGTGAGCCAACATTCAGCGACTTTGCAAACCCCCGGCTTTGTATCACCCAACTGTTTGCGGTACCTGTTTTGATCAAGTTTATCGGCAATTCTTGATTGACACCGTTCCCTAAGGTCCAGGACATGACTTCTAAACTCCTTGCCTGGGATTTGCCGTATCGACTGTTGATAGCCCTTGACCGGCTATCCGCGCTATTGTTCTTGAGGATAACAGCCCCGCCACAGGTTGTCAAGGGGCTTTTGGACTCCATGTCAGACCTGTGGAAATAGGCACGGGATGATACGAAACGGAAGAGCATCTTTCTTCACCATGTTTGCCCGTCCTCGTGGGTCCGCCTAAGCACATTGAGGTTCTCATGTGGTATCATATGGCTAAGCTCAGGAATAACGGTGCTATTCTTTAGAAGGGGGTCATATGGGTATATGTCACCAGGGTAAGACGCTGAAGGAAGTAGTACAGGAGAAGGATCGGCTTTTCAAGGAAACTGGCCACGCCTATGGCCTGGAGAAACTCGATCTGGTCGAGAGTGACCCGGCCAAGTTCATGAGGTTCCAGATGAGACTAGTGGCCGCCTGCATAAACGCCAGGGAGACGGCGAAGCTGATATCAGCCAATCCCATGTCCCTGGTACAAGGCGAGCTGCTGTTCTTGCTGGCCAATCCCGAAGGGGATGCTTCTGCTGCCTCCTACGGCCTGTCCGGGCATATCCAGGCTTTTCCCTTCATGATCCGGCGCATAGCTGAGTTGGGTTTTGAAGAAGACCCTGGAATCAACGAGGGGGACATCTTTTTCACCAATGATCCCTTCTACGGCGCTCCGCATAATGCCGACTGTTACACTTGGGTGCCCATCTTCTACGAGGGGGAGCTGATTGGCTGGACGGTGGGGCTGAACCACATCACCGATGTAGGAGGGCTCCAGCCTGGCGGCCTCGGCACTATCTCAACTAGTGTTTTCACCGATGGATTCACTGTGCCGCCTACTAAAGTAGGGGCCAATTTCAAGAGCCACAAGTGGTGGGAGCTCCACTGGAAGAGGCGGACGCGGACAGAGGCCTTCAACATCCTGGATGATAAGATGAGGGTGGCTGGATCGGTGGCGCTACAAAAGAGGATCTTGGAGATTGTGGAGGAGTTTGGGATTGACTACTTCCGGAAGGGGCTGAGGGAGATCATCGAGCGAGAGAGGAGACTGCTGGTACAGAGGATCAAAACTCAGGCAGTCCCGGGGATATATCATTATCTTTACCTGGACATGGTAAGGTATAAAGGAGTGGTGGGCAAGCTGTTTGCCAGCTCCAACAGGGACTGGATCATCCACCTTCCAGTGGAGTTCCATGTTCGCCCTGATGGCAGCCTGTTCATGGACCTGGAGGGTTTGACGAGTGAGGGCGATTTTCACTGCAATTCCTATGAGCCTTCGGTAAGAATGAATACCTCGACAGGTGCCTGGCCTATGTTTGCTTATACCGTCACCCTCAACACGGCGCTGTACTATATGACTGCCTGGAACTTCCCACCCGGGAGCATGTTTAACCCACAGAACCCCTTTGCAGGCACAGTTATGGGCCTGGCTGCGAGTGGCAAACTCAACTTTCAGTATCACACCTGCCTCAGCTACGCGTATTTTGCCAGAGGCTATCTGGAGGAATGCTTTCCACAAGATGCCGCAGGGAGTGGTTATGGACTCTCTGGTGTGATGAAGGATGGGTTCCGCTGGGCCGGCGGCGACATGACCCTTATCACCTGCTGGAGCTCCGCTGGGTTCCCATATAAAGATGGTGGGTATGCATCCGTCTGCACACCAAACCCAGCGTCAGACCAAGGCGAGGCTGAGTTGGGCGAGTTCTTGCAGCCGACCCAACTGAATATAGGCCGGAAGCTAGTCCCCAATTACTGTGGGCATGGCAAGTTCAGGGGTGGCGTTGGAATAGGACTGTGCCAGATGATCGTTGACCCGGGGCAGTCCTTGACTGCGGCTGTTTTTGCCTCCAGCGGCGGGATGGGCCGAGCTGGCATGGGGATGAGTGGTGGCTATCCAGGGATAAACGATGTGGTCTTCTTCGCCCATGACACCAACATGAGGGAGCTCATAAAGGACGGCAAGCCCTATCCGAGGGATTTCGTGGAGATCAGGCAATGGCTCAAAGAAGGTAAGCTGAAGGCTGGCAGTGTGGAGATTTATCAGAGTCCTACCCCCAACATTCCGTGCCAGGACGGTGACCTATTTGCCACCGCCACCGCGGCCATGGGGGGCTGGGGCGATGTCCTGGAGAGAGATCTAAGCCTGGTGGAGAGGGATGTGCACTATGGCTGGATTATCCCGGAGGTAGCCGGAGGTATTTACGGGGTGGTAACCGACAAAGATGGCAAAGTCAAAGCAAAAGAGACG
This sequence comes from Dehalococcoidia bacterium, assembly GCA_041478915.1. GTDB lineage: Bacteria > Chloroflexota > Dehalococcoidia > UBA2247 > RBG-13-53-26 > VGOE01. The sequence continues at coordinate 2,140 of JBGOXA010000040.1, read as the reverse complement.
GAAGACCTCCGACAGAAGATGCGGCTCAGGAGAAAGGAGAGGTCTATTGACGCTAAGGATTGGTGGAAGAAGGAGAGAGAGCAGGTATTGAGGAAGGATTTTTCTGAAGATGTCTACAACATGTATGCTGATTGTTTGAAATATCCGAAGTTCCGTCGGGAATTCATGGGGATGTGGCAGTTACCAGAGGACTACCGATTATAGAACCAGGAGAAAGATAAGCAAAAGGCATAGTGAGCATCCAGTGGATTGTGGATATTACCCTGTGCCCGCCTCTTACTGGCCAGATTACTGCCCGGCTGGAATGTCTAGGGGTGACTGGATACTTGGTATCGCACTGGATCATATCCACTTTATTCCCCAAAAGCGGCTGGGCTCGGCGACTCATAAAGACTGAAAGGAGATGAATCATGAAAGCGGATGAGGCCTATGCCAAGCTGGCAGAGATGAGTGGAAAGGCTAACTCAAAGGCTTTTCGCAAGATACTGGAGTGCGCCATGATGCCGGAGGAGGCAGAGTTCCTCCTGGCGTTGCCTGCCTCCCATGCAGAACTGGCGGCCAACTTCAAGATGGACGAGAAGGCTGTCGAGAAGAAGATTAAGGGGCTGGCGCAGAGAGGACTGGTCACGGCGTCACGGAAAGGTTATCGCTATCCGCGGGATCCTGGAACGCTGCATGACAACATACTGGCCAGCTTACCCCAATGCATTCCGCAAGAAATTCCGAAGCTCTGGATGGATCTCTATGAAGGTGAGGAGTGGTGGCGTGAAATTGCCACCAACCTGGCCGCGATAGGCGACAGAATTCTCAGAGTCATTCCGGCTATGAGGTCTATACCACCGAATGTCAAGCTTCTGCCCCACGAAAGCATTGTGGACATAATTCAGGCACATAAGGATCTGATCACCGTGCGCCGGTGCTGCTGCCGGGTAGGGGCGCAGAAGTGTGACCATCCTGTTGAGGTATGCACACAGTTCGGCAAGAGAGCGGAATATGATCTGTACCGGGGCAGCGGCAGAAAGATCTCTGCCGATGAAGCTATCTCAGTTGCCCTGAAGGCTGAGACTGCCGGGTTGGTGCCCAATGTAACTAATCTTCGCCAAATGGAAGCCCTGGAGTACATCTGTTATTGCTGCGGCTGTGCCTGTATGTGCTTGAACCCGACCCTTAGAGCTGGCAATGTGAATAAGGTGCTTGCCCCCAGCCGGTTCCTGGTCAAGGTAGACAACGAAAAGTGCAACGGTTGCGAGGCATGCCTGCCACCGTGCTGCTTCGAGGCCATCAAGATGAAGAAGGTTCGTGGCTTTGATGGGCTTAAGGCCGTCATTGATCCTGACAAGTGCGTTGGCTGTGGCCTGTGCGTGCCGCTGTGTGGGCCGAAGGCCATGACTATGGAAGTAGTAAGACCGCCAGAGTTTATTCCCGAAAAGATTTCTGGACCAGCAGCGATTGTCCATCAATGAAGGGCAATCTTTGTCGTGTGGGGTTGCTGGGGTTGTGAAGGCATGGTATCTTTCTTGGGTTTGAACGTAATCGAGGGGATCAGCTTTTCGGAATAAACAAAGCTCTCGGCTTCCCTATTATCACCATACTTTGCTCTTAGCTCCTCTACGGGGCCAGCATCCAAGGCCCGCATGGGGCAGGCATCAACACATATCGGCTTCTTATGCTCAGCCCACCTCTCCAGACATAGATTGCACTTCTGCATCTTGGCATTCTCTTCAGCACCGAACTGCGGGGCGTCATAGGAACAAGACTCAAGGCACGATTGACAATTGTCTCTCCCTAAGCACGCCTCCCTATCCACTATCACAATACCATCCTGTTTCCGTTTGGTGACGGCATTGGCCGGGCAGGCGTCAACACAGGCAGATTCAAGGCAGTGATAGCAGGCAGCAGCCAGAAAGGCGACGAACAAATCTGGGCATTTCCCCTTCTCTACCGTGGGCACTCTCATCCAACTGGCTGGTCCTGCGGGAACATCGTGCCAGTCTTTGCAGGCTACAACGCAGGTGTAACAGCCTGTACATCTCGTCTGATCGAAGTAGAATCCTATCTGCATGTTTTACCTTTACCTCCTCAACCTTTTCATCACGTTGTTCAGCCCCCAGAGCGGACAAGCTAAGCCTTCTCAACCTGG
>JBGOXA010000243.1:0-3418 GCA_041478915.1 Dehalococcoidia bacterium | reverse complement strand
TCTGGTATACCCCAAGCTGCTGCCATCAGTGGAAGAAGGGGCAGGAAAATGCACCACCACGTAGTCAGCCCCAAAATCTTCCGCCATCTCCATCGTTTGCTGCACCATTTTCAGACTGAGGCGCCTCTTCTCTGCCTCAATGTCGCAAAGAAAGGAGATGGTCGGGGGACTAGGATACCAGGGCACCTTTACCAGAGGTGCGTGAATGCTTGCAGCCAGGTTGCGGCGCCCTACCTCTTTCTTCAGCTCTGGCAAACTATGGGGCGAGAAATGGTAAAACTCCCCGCGCTGCAACCCGTTCGAAGTTATCACCATCTCCAGTTGCCCGAGGTCATGGCAATGGAAGCCAAGTCTGTTCATCCTGGTTCCTGGATGGACTTTAGGTAGCCCCGATAGTTGCGTCGGGTTTCCTTCAGATTGTCCCCACCAAACTTCTCCAGCAGGGCGTCGGCCAAAACGATGGCCAGCATCGCTTCCCCTATCACGCCCGCCGCCGGGACAATGCACACGTCGCTGCGCTCGAAATGGGCCTCAACTGTTTCCCTCGTAGACAGGTCTATTGTAGGCAAAGGCCTCCTCAGAGTAGGCACAGGCTTTACCGCGGCCCTGACTACAATGGGTTCGCCGTTGCTTATGCCCCCCTCAATACCACCGGCATGATTGGTAGTACGCTGCCACCCATATGTTGAGCCGTCTTTTACCTGGATGACATCATGAACCTGAGAACCTCTCAGATCGGTCATCCCGAAACCGGTCCCAATCTCTACCCCCTTTACTGAAGGGATGCTCATTATTACCTGCGCTATCCTCCCGTCCAGCCGCCGGTCCCAGTGTACATGGCTTCCCAGCCCAACAGGCAGCCCTGCGGCCACAACCTCAAAAACCCCTCCCACCGTGTCCCCACCAGAGGCAGCGTCATCAATGGCTGCCATCATAGCCTTTTCTGCCTCCCTGTCGGTACAGCGGACAGGCGATCTCTCCACCTGCTCCCAGTCAATAGGCCCTTGGAGTCTTGCCCAGACACCTCCAATGGCTACTGTATGGCTACGAATGTCTATGCTGAACTCCTGCAGTAACCGGCGAGCTACCGCACCCGCAGCTACTCTGGCTGCAGTTTCCCGAGCACTGGAACGCTCCAGGACAGGACGGATATCGCCCAGACCGTATTTGGTGACCCCAGCCAGGTCAGCGTGTCCCGGGCGAGGCCGGGTCAGTGGCTCTATTTTCTTTTCGACCGGGGATGTGCTCATAACTTCCTGCCAGTTTTCCCAGTCCCGGTTCCAAATCAGCAGACTGATGGGGCTCCCTATGGTGAGACCATACCGGACTCCTGACAGAATCTCGGCCCTGTCTTCCTCTATCTTCATCCGTTCGCTTCGCCCGTATCCCCCTTGCCGCCTTCTCAGATCAGCAGTAATATGCTCCTCAGTCAGCAACAGACCCGCTGGCAAACCCTCAATGATCACGTTTAGCCCCTTCCCATGAGACTCGCCAGCAGTAAGGAATCGAAACTTGGTCATGATTCTATCTCTTCTGTCCCTGGTGTTTGCAGGATCTGCCTTGCCTCTTCCGCCAGGTAGTCCGGCACCATAACCCTGGCTTCACCCAACCCGTCAACTGTCAAACCGAAGATCAGGCCAGCGCTCTCATATTGCAGGATAGCCGGGATGCCCTCGCTCTCCAGGCGCGACTTGATTATCTCAGCTACTGTACGCTTGGCAACGTAAACGGTGGTTAACCCTGATTCGGTAGACAAAGCAAACCCCTAGCCCAACGACTCTCTGGCCCGCCTGAACATTATGTCGACGGGAGCCTTCCGGCCTACCCACACCTCAAAGGAGGCTGCGCCCTGATAGACCAGCATAGACAGTCCCCCTAGAATCCTCAACCCCACTTTCTTAGCTTCTTTCAATAGCGGTGTTTCTATAGGATTATATACCAAATCGCAGACTAGAGCATTTCTCGGCAACGACTCAGCCCCGAGAGGACTTTTACCCTCCGTCGGGCTATGCCTCATCCCTATAGAGGTGCAGTTGACCAGGAGATGGCAACCAGCCAATGCCTTGCCCGATTCAATTTCCCCCCAGGGCAGGACAACTATTTCCGTGTGTGGCCCAGCGGCTTTCCCTATGACACTGGCTAGACTCTCCGCCCTCCCCAGAGTGCGATTGACGATAGTCAAGCAACTGACGCCCTCTTTCACCAGGCCGAAAGCCGCTGCTCTGGCAGCACCTCCAGCACCCAGAAGGACTGCCCGTTTGCCCCGCGGCTCAAATTCGCCATCATAGCGTAAGGCCCTTACAAAGCCGGGGGCGTCAGTATTGTAGCCGAGCAGTCTCCCGTCTCGCTGGACAATGGTATTCACCGCACCTATCTGCCGCGCAATCTCATCCACCTCGTCCATAAGAGGCACGACCGCCTCCTTGTAAGGTATAGTTACATTAGCTCCCAGGACTGAAGGCTGGCGAAGACGGTTTATCGTTGCTTCCAGACGAGGTGCTTCTGCCTCCCATTTCTCGTAGCGAATGTCAAGCTGATAGAAATCAAAGGCAGCTTGCTGAAAAGAGGGCGAGACAGAATGCTGTAACGGATACCCAATGAGGGCCACAACTTTGGTCATGACAACAGCCACCGCCTCTCAAAAGGGGCATAGCCTCCGCAGCAGTCTCCGAAGCCTGGACATGGGACTATTCGCACTCGAAACGTGCCCTGTCCAAATACCCTTGCAGGATGAGCGCTGCCGCCGCCGCATCTATCTTCCCTTTTCTCTTCCCCTTTCCAACCCCAGCCTCTCTCATGCGCTGCTCTGCGCCTACCGTGGATAAACGCTCATCCCAGGTCTCTATGGGAACCTCTAGATATAAGGAAAGCGTCTGCAAGAAATCTTGAACTCGCTGTGCTTGCCGTCCCAAGCTGCCATCCATGGAATACGGTAGACCAGCCACGATACGGTCTACCTCATACTGGCGGACCAACTGGCAGATAGCTTCCGCCGTAGCTTCACTGCTGGTCACGCCGACCCGCGTCAAAGGACTGGCTAAAATTCCGCTGGGGTCACTCAGAGCTACCCCGATCCATCTCTCTCCGATATCAAGCCCAAGAACACGGCCTGCTCCCATGATATTTTACCCAGTCCCCTTCCACATCCCAGAGTCTTTATCATAATGAGCAGCGATGAGTTTCGGGACTGTTTTCAGTGCCTCGTCCAGCTTCGCTATATCTTTGCCACTGCCCTGTCCCAGTTCAGCCTTGCCACCACCGCCACCACCCGTTGACGCAGCTACAATCTTCACAATCTCCCCGGCATGAAACCCCTTCGCCGCCAGGTCGGGGGTGACCATAGCCACAAAGCTGGGCCTGTCATTGTAGATTGTGCCTAATACAATCACCCCGCTTTTCAAATGGTCCTTTAACCGGT
>JBGOXA010000289.1:0-2960 GCA_041478915.1 Dehalococcoidia bacterium | reverse complement strand
GGAGCCACCCGGTAGACTCCGCTGTCCTTGCCCTCCACAAATCCCTTCCAGCCGATCTTCTTCAGGAAGGGGAATTTAAGATAGGACCACGGCTCAACATGTTCGCCGATGTAATCCAGGTACTGGGAGGGCTTGAACTTGGCGAACTCTTTCCCCTCCGGGTCAATTATCTTTATATCGCCATCATAGAAATTGACCTTGTTGTTGGCATCCACCAAGCCCATATAGTAGCTCTTCATGGTGTAGATGTCGCCCAGAATCAAGTCTACGTATGCCTTGTTGGACAAGACTACGTCATTGAATATCTTGAGGGAAAACTTGGCAAACTCAACACATGACCGGGCCTTCTCCTCAAAGCTCTTGCGCTCTTCCTCAGTGATGGGTTTGCTCATTCCTCCAGGCAGACCACCGATAGGATGGGTTGCCCTGCCGGCAATCGTTGCCTGGATTTCCTGAGCATACGCCCGGTGCTTTATTACCTCACCACCGATCTCGAGCCCTACTTTACCTATCACGCCAAGGATGTTTCTCTGCGCCGGATCACTCGTCGGGCCCATGACAAAGTCGGGGGCGGCCAGGGCATAGAAATGGGCAATATGAGAGTGAATGTAATGGGCACAGTAGAAAAGCTCCCTCAGCTTCTTGCCCGCCGGCGGCGGCTCCACATGGAAGACTGCGTCTGTGGCCTTACACGAGGCCATATGATGTGCCCCTGGTCAGACACCACAGATGCGAGGCACAATGCGGGGTAACTCCTCCACCGGCCTCCCCTGGCAGAACTTCTCAAAACCCCGAAGCTCTGTCACCTGGAAGAAAGCATCAGCCACATCGCCTTCCTCATTGAGGAAGATGTCTATTTTGGCTTCTCCTTCCAGCCTGGTTATGGGGTCAATGGTGATCTTTTTCATTTCACACCCACTTTCTTGTTGATGAGAGCGACCGGTAGGGTAAAACGGTAGAAAGTGCCCACCGGGTCTTTGATCCCGTCAATGAGCTTGGCAACATCCTCTGCCGAAAGATCCTTTTCCTGGCTCACTCCCAGAATAGAGGCTATGGCAGAGATCATCTTCGCCCCCTGATCTTTGACCTCTGCGGTAGGCCCCATACACCCACGGCAGGGCATGAGAGCCTTAATACAAGGTGTTCCACATCCCCCACGCGTTGCCGGGCCCATACATATTAGGCCTTGCTCCAGGAGACATATCCCAGGAGTAGGGATCATCTCATGAGTTCTCACAATTTTCGAGATGCTTTTGTTCTCCTTCTTCATTTCGCACTCATCACACAGTGTCTTATCCGAAGCGATTACCGTGCCCTTGGGCGGCAGCTCACCACCCTGCACCAGTTTCAATATCGGGATCAGCTTCTCTCTCAGCATCACTGTGGGAGGGCATCCGGGAAGATAATAGTCAACGTCAATTACATCACGAAGCGCTTTCCCTTCATCCCGAAGCTCAGGAAGCGTGAGTTCGAACTTGCCCACTTTCACCTCAGTTTGGGGGGTGACAAAATCGGGGTTCACCGTAGAGGCGGTATCCTGATAAACGGTGCGAAAGACTTCGTCCTTGGTGCTGAGATTACAGAGTCCGGGGATGCCCCCAAAGCAGGCACACGCACCAAAGGCCAGAACGGCCTTTGCCCTCTCCCTCAAGAGATGGGCTGTGTGCTCATGCGTTGAGGTCCTCACCGTCCCGTGGTAGATTCCTACGTCTATGTCCCCGCTTTTGAGGGCCTCCAGATCCTTGAGCTTGAAATCCATAGCGGTGGGCCAGTAGACGATATCGGCCACCTCAACAAGATTGAGAATCTTCTCGTTGAGGTCCAGGATAGCTACGTCACACCCGGAGCATGTCGATCCCAGAACGATGGCTACCTTCAGCTTGTTCATTGATTTTCCCCTTCCATGGATTTGGTCCTAGTTTTTTTACTTCTCCAATAAAATCAGTGACTACTTGAGCAAATCTTTGCCCCTCAGCTGCGGAGACCCACTCGAGCCTTACTCTTTGAGGCTCGATCCCAAGTTGGGGCAGAAGGCTTTTCAAAAGGGTGATCTTCCTCAGCGTCTTGTAATTCCCGGCCATGTAGTGACAATCTCCCGGATGGCATCCCCCAATGAATACGCCATCAGCACCGCGGCGCAGGGCCTCCATGATAAGCGCCGGGTCAACCGCGCCAGAACACATTACCCTGATCATCCTTAGATTTGGAGGGTATTGAATTCGACTTATCCCGGCGAGATCGGCACCAGCATAAGAGCACCAGTTACAGCAAAACCCAACAATGACAGGTTCAAAGTCTCCCATTATCACACTCCTGACAGAACTGCATCAAGCATCGCCAAGATCTGATCCCTTCTGAACCCCCGTTGCTGAGCGGCCCCAGAGGGGCAAGCGGAGGCACAGGTGCCGCATCCTTTACAAAGAACCTCGTTTACCACGGCAATTCTCTTCTCTCGGTCCACACTTATGGCTCCGTAGGGACAAAGGACTTCACAGATCCCACAGCCGCCACATATTGCCTCGTTCACCGCACAAACAATCCCCTCAGCCGCCAGGACATCCTTGACCAGTATGACAGTGGCTCGGGAAGCGGCGGCCTTTGCCTGGGCGATACTTTCCTCGATGGACTTAGGAGCGTGGGCCAGCCCGCACACAAAGACCCCATCGGTGGCAAAGTCCACAGGGCGAAGCTTGACGTGTGCTTCCAAGAAGAAGGCGTCTTGGTTGAGTGGCACTTTGTAAAACATGGCCAGTTCCTTCACGTCAGGCGGAGGGGTCATGGCTGTGCTTAAGGCGAGGATATCAGCATCAATGGCTATCTCGTCGCCAAGCACTGGGTCCTTACACTCAACCCTTACCAAAAGCCGGCCGTCTTTTCTCTCCTGCCTGACACGAGGCTCCTCTTCTGGATCATAGTGTAGAAAGACAACCCCTTTCTCTCTTGCCTCTCGATAGAGTTCC
>JBGOXA010000114.1:0-5911 GCA_041478915.1 Dehalococcoidia bacterium | reverse complement strand
GGAAAGCGGTAACTGCAAAGTCATGATCTCGCTTCTTTTTAGCCATGACTCCAATATACCACAGCGCTCAAGCATAGTCAATGATCTCCAATTTCAAAATGATACACTACCGATTCTTCTCCTTCCTTGCGAAAGGACGAATGCGTTGATGAAGGATGTCTCACCTGACTTCCGGTGAGGAAGCTGAAGTACGGCCTTCGCGGCCACAGGACTGTCCTGCGCACCAAAGAAAACCTTGTCTCCTCTGAGACGAGGGTGTTTATTTGTCACTGCGAGGAGTCCTTCCCAAGGGGAAGGACGACGAAGCATCTGATTGGCTAGTCGGTTACCTGGCAGCCACCAAGGATGCTGATGGCATTAATGTGCAGCGTCTTAGGGGAAACTGGAAGCGCCTCTTTGGCCTGAGCGCGCTTTGTTTCTCCCCCACCGAGCATGGAAAACCCGGAGAGAGTCACAGGTAGGTCATCTGGAACGATAAACTTGTTCCCTCCCAAGAACGAGAAAGCCACAACATGTGTCACGCCATCTTCCAGCTCAGCCTGGCGAAAATCGATTTCCGAACCGCCGAAAATGGCAATGGCCAAGACCTTCTTGCCTGGACGCCAGGGCCTCTGCCCCAGCTTTGAGCCACCAAAAATTGCGATGCTTTTCATTGTTTTATCCTCCTCATCTCAGAATTTGCCCGCCGGCTGGGCGCGAGAGGGTGAGAATTCCCCCAAGCGACAAAGGGGATGGAAAGCGGGTGCACTCTGGGTTATATCATGACGATAAACGTCATGTCAATTTTCTGTCTGGAGGCTGATTATCAACCTCTCATCCTTTGTCTCTCCCCTGGAAGGGTCATGGAGGGTTTATGTTGGCAGTCGAAAGCAGGGAAGGATGAGATGGGGGTAGAGTGCCCGACGTCGGGCACTCTACCCCCGTGCCATTCAATGTTACGGCGTTTAGCCTCAGCCGGTAGCTGGAACCGGGCCGGCTGAGTATTTGGGCGAAAACCCCCAATCCGAGCGTGGCCAATAAGTAATCCATACCCGGCCTATTATATTGTGTCGGGGCACAGGACCGAAGATATGGGAGCCGGTGGTATTGCTGCGGTTATCGCCGATAACCCAATATTGGCCCCGAGGAACCGTCACCGAGTAATTTGGGTAAGGGATGGAACCGAAGTGGGGCTTCTCTTGAAGAAGTTGGTAGCCATTGATATAGAGCTCGCCCCCCTTGATCTCCACCTTCTCTCCGGGCAAACCGATTATCCTCTTGATCAGAAGGACTCCGTCTGACTGGGGGCTATGGAAGACGATGACATCGCCTCTGGCCGGAGAGCGGAAATGATATGTTAACTTGTCCACTATGAGGTACTCATTATTGTGGAAAGAGGGCTCCATGCTCTCTCCCTCCACTTTGAAGCTCTGCACGCTGAATCGCACCATACCAAAGATGAGCAAGAATATAAGTATTAAGAGTATGACTTGGCGTATATTCAATTTTATCCTCTTCGCCTTCCAACTATACGGGGAATTGTAAGCTATTTGCCCCTGCTATTCCACTACTTTCTTGCCGAAATCAATGAAACGAGATTCTGATCCTTCTGCAAGGAAGGACACCCATATTGTCACCTTGATGCTTCCGTAGGGAGCGAGAAGGGTCTCTGCTTACTTTTGTGGCCGGAATTATGGCAACTAAGCACTAGGCCGAGGTCCCGTGGGGGGTGTTAGCGGGGTGACAGCAAGGGCATCACCGGTCCTCTCGCCTGCGATCCCCGGATTCTATCCTCCGCAGGGACTGCTCATCAAAGCCGAAGTGGTGGGCTATTTCATGTCGGACTACCCTCTGTATCTCGGCGGCAATCTCTTTTTCACTGCGGCATATGGCCTCGATCGGCTTTTGGAAAATGGTGATCTTATCTGGTGGCACCATGCTATATCCTCTGGTGCGTCTGGTCTGAGGCACTCCTTCATAAAGACCGAGCAGAGTCATGCCAGACCGCGTCCTGCCGAGTTGCGCCCGGGTAGGATAGTCTTGCACCGTCACATCGACATTGTCCAGCATGTCCCGAAACTCCTCGGGCAGGTCACTCAAGGCCTTGGCTACTAACTCTTCAAACTTTTCTCTCTCCAAGGCTTATCCCTTTCTGGTGATGGCAGGCACTGAGCCGGAAGAACGCTAGGCTACGGAGTATCCGGATGGGCATAACAGCCCCGCCCCCTGAAGCTTGTTGAAGCTGAAGGCGAACCTGGATGAGCTACAGGCCTTTATCAGCAATGTAGCTGACGAGATCGGCCATGCGGCAGCTATAGCCCCACTCGTTGTCATACCAGGCAAGCACCTTCACCATATTGCCGGCGAGCACCATGGTGCTGAGAGCATCTACAATAGAGCTGGCAGGATTACCCCTGAAATCACTGCTCACCAGCGGCTCTTCACAATACTCCATGATGCCTTTGAGTGGGCCCTCAGCGGCTGTGCGGAAAGCCTGGTTTACTTCCTCGGTGGTGACCTGCCTCTCTAAGTCAGCCACCAGGTCGCAGAGCGATACCGTGGGAACAGGAACCCTGAAGGCAACTCCATTAAGCCTGCCCCGAAGCTCGGGTATGACCTGGGTCACTGCCGTGGCGGCACCGGTGGTGGTGGGGACGATGTTCAGGGCAGCCGATCGGGCGCGGCGGAGGTCCTGGTGAAACATGTCGAGTATCCTCTGATCGTTGGTGTAGGCATGGATGGTGGACATCAGTCCCTTACTCAACCCGAAGCTCTGGTGGAGGACCTTGACCACCGGAGCAATACAGTTGGTGGTGCAGGAGGCGTTGGAGAGGACGCGGTGCTTGGCGGGTTGGTATTTGTCCTCATTGACACCCAGGACAATGGTAATGTCTTCGCCCTTGGCCGGCGCAGAGATAATCACCTTCTTGGCGCCACCTTGGAAATGGGCTGCCGCCTTGGCTCCGTCGGTGAACAGCCCGGTGGACTCGATGACGACCTCTACCCCATAGTCACCCCACTTGATCTTGCCAGGGTCGCGTTCTGCCAGCACCTTCACCTTCTGGCCATCAACGATGATCGAGTCCCCGCTTGCCTCAACCTTGCCCTGATAAATCCCGTAGGTGCTGTCGTATTTGAGGAGGTGGGCATTAGTCTTGGCATCAGTCAGGTCATTGATAGCCACCACCTGTAGCTTTTCGGGATAGTTCTGCAGGATTGCTTTAAGAGCCAGCCTGCCGATGCGTCCAAAGCCATTGATACCGATTTTGGTAGCCATTTGCTTACCCCTCCCTGCCTTTGATCAATATGAAACATTATGACGCAGAGAACTGCCTATGGCAGCCTAAAACGTATATATGCTGGTTTCCCGAGCACAGATTTACTTATGTCGTCTTGCCCAGCGGGTCTTCTTGAGCAACTTCTTGTGCTTGTGTTTTGCCATTTTCTTCTGGCGCCACTTACGCACTGAGCCCATAAGAGTTACCTTTCATACAATCTCCTACCTTATCTACTATTCGCTGACCACATCTTAGCATATCCGGGAAAGTCCCCGCCTTTGTGCCAGATGCGGCATCAATACGTAATCAGGGTTTCCTTCTTCCAGGGTCAAAACTGCCAGACAACTGCACCCCGGAATATAATAGCACCAATGCCTCGATGACAAAAGTCCCGAACGTAATGGATAACTTCTCTACCTGGCAGCGCTGCAACTCCTGTAGGAACAGTGATGGCGATGTCGGCTGGCCTCATTTAGCCCCCGTTGCACTATAGAGCTGAATGCCGTTGCGGCGAGACCTCTGCGCCTTCCCCTCATCACACAGCGGTTCCAGATGGGCAAGGGCCGACATGACGGCCAGCCGCTTGTCCAGGGGGAGAAGCTGTTCAAAGGACAGAGTAACACCGTTGACTATCCAGGGGATCTTGAGAGATACCTCGTAGGCTGTCTGCGCCCCTTCTTTCAAAACCTTGATGATGGCTGCCTTTCTTTCCTCATGGTGGTGACGCAGCTCCTTGATCCTTTGCGTGACATTGGTGAAAGCATACTCGTGTGCCGGAAGGACGAGGTCAACGTTTAGCTGTTCGATAACTTTCAGAGAATGAAGGTAATTGCGGAGGGGGTCTTTCCCCGACTGGGGATGCAAACCGACATTAGGGAATATGGTGGGTAACAAGTGGTCTCCGGAGAGCAAGATCCGCCGCTTGGACTCATAGAGGCAAACATGCCCTGGGGAATGTCCCGGTGTCCAGACAACTTCGAAATTGAAAGGGCCGTGGGCAATTATTTCACCGCCCTGGAGAGTTATCTCAGGCGAGATGGGGAGGACATATTTCCTGACCTCCAGGGAAGCCTTCTGGAGACGAGGTAGCTCCTCGTCAGGCACGCCGTGGAGGCGAAGCCACCCGGCCATTTCAGCCAACAGGGTATCCATGTTTACGTATCTGGAATCGATGAAATCTTTCTCCAGGCGGTGCAGGGCGACCTTGGCATTGGATAGTTGTTTCAGCTTGCCTGCCAGGCCGAAGTGGTCAGGATGGAAATGGGTGATGATTATCTGGCTGAGACTATCAAAACCGACGCCGATTTTGCCCAGTTGACTCTCAAGGGCAGCTAATGCCTGTCTGGTGTCCCAACCGGTATCAATCAGAAGCCAGCCGTTTTGCCCCTGGATGAGATACGCGTTGACATCAGCCAGCGTAGTGTTGGGGACTGGCGCAGGCAACTTTAGCTGATGTATACCTGGGACTATTTCCATCATTTCTCTCTCAAGCTCCGAAACGCTGCCCTCCCGGCGTAATGGCCGTCTGAGCCCAGTTCCTCTTCTATTCTGAGGAGGCGGTTGTATTTGCAGGTGCGTTCTGAGCGGCAGGGGGCGCCGGCTTTTATCTGTCCGGTATTCATGGCTACAGCCAGATCGGCTATAGTGGTGTCTTCAGTCTCGCCGGAGCGGTGGCTGACTATGGCTGTCCAGCCTGCCTCATGTGCCCTCTTAACCACCTCAATTGCTTCTGTCAGAGTGCCTACCTGGTTTGGCTTGATCAGGATGGAATTGGAGGCCCCGGCAGAGATGCCGCGCTCCAAGCGCTGTATATTGGTAGCATAGAGGTCATCCCCCACAAGCTGGACTGTTTGGCCTAGCTTCCGTTGTAGCGATTGCCAGCCCTGCCAGTCGTCCTCAGCCATGCCGTCCTCAATACTGATAATGGGATAATCTGACACCCATCCGGCGTAATAATCGACTATCTCCTGGCTGCTAAGCCTTTTCCCCTCCTTGGCCAGCACGTATTCATTGTCTTGATAGAATGTACTTGCTGCGGGGTCGAGGGCTATGAAGCACTCCTTGCCAGGCCGATAGCCTGCCATCTCAATGGCAGTTAAGATCAACTCCACTGCTTCCTTATTCGACTGCAACGAAGGAGCAAACCCACCCTCATCCCCGACGTTGGTGTTCAGCCTCTTTCCCTTCAGCACTGACCGTAGGGCAGAGTAAATTTCACTGCCGGCTCGGTAGGCGTCTGCGAAGCTCCCTACGCCAGCGGGCACTATCATGAACTCCTGCATATCGGTGGAACCCGGCGCGTGTTTTCCTCCGTTAAGGATATTCATCAGCGGCACAGGTAAAGTGCGAGCGCCATCAGCAGCGAGATAGCGATACAGAGGTATGCCTGAGAACCTGGTAGCCGCGTGGGCCACAGCTAATGATACCGCCAAAATGGCATTAGCCCCGAGCCTAGACTTATCAGGAGTGCCATCAAGGTGTATCATCCTTTGATCCACATCGGCCTGCTCCAGGGCAGACATGCCAACTATGGCGGGGCGAAGGCGATCATGAATATTGGCTACAGCTTGCAGTACCCCCAAGCCATTGAACCTCTTTTTGTCTCCGTCGCGAAGCTCCACCGCCTCATGGATACCAGTGCTTGCCCCGGAGGG
>JBGOXA010000092.1:0-6751 GCA_041478915.1 Dehalococcoidia bacterium | reverse complement strand
CGCTGGTTAGGACGTTGTCACATGCACCCCTATCCACCCCGCTTTCGTCAGGGTCAAACCAAGCGCCGTCAGCCATGCTTGTCACCTCAGGCATAATCCTCTCAGTCACCTTGGCACTAATGAGCATCCGTCCCCTGTCATTGGACACCCTTACCAGGTCACCGTCGCTGATGCCTCTGGCGCGGGCATCTACCGGGTTGATCCATAGCACCTGAGGCTCGACTTCCCTCAGCCAAGGGATGTTGTGAAACTGACTCTTGCCCCGCGTTATGGCGTGCGCTGAGATAAGCTGAAGTGGGTACTTCTTTATCAGGGGCCCGGCTGGGCCTTCCTGAGGCTCCATATACTTGGGGATGGGTGGCAACTTGGGATTGGCGAGATCAGCCAATCCCTGAGAATATATCTCGATCTTTCCCGATGGCGTGGGGAAGGGATTGTTCTTGGGATCCTCAATCTGTTCTTTGAAAGGGACGTGCTCAGGTAGATCCACTTTCACAATTGTCTTGCGCTGCAAGTTGTCGTAATCCTTGATAGCCTCGATTGATCTGGCGGCCTCTCTCAGCCACTCGTCTTCCGTCTTGTCATTGTAATCAGGGATCCCCAGCCTGGCTGCCAGCTCTCCACATATCTCCAGGTCGCTTTTGCATTCATAGGCTGTATCGACAGCTTTGCTTACATAGGTATAGTATGGTGGCGACAGCATCCAGGAGTCGGAGATATCATTTCTTTCCATGAATGTATTGACCGGCAACAGGATATCCGCGAACTTGGCCGTGGCTGTCATGAATACCTCATGGACAACAATGAACTCCAGTTCCCGTAAAGCCCTGGCCATCTTATTGCTGTCTCCCCACTGGTTAACTGGATTGGCGCAGGTAATATAGGCGAGCTTGAGGTCACTGGGATACCCTCCCGCTTTTCCCTGGAGTATCGCGTCAGCCATTTTACATATGTGAATCCCTGAACAGCTGTAAGCGATGGAGTTGGACGGCGTAGGTGGCCCCCCGCCTACCGGGTTATCCCCTAGGGGCAAGATGGAAATGCCGGGACGCATGGCGGGTGGATAGCCCAGGTACCCCACAATGCCTGGATAGCCGCCGTGTATGCCGACATTACCCGTTATTGCTGCCAGGACTGTTGCTGCTCTCTGGTATTGTTCGCCATAAGCAGTGCGGCCAGGCCCCCAGCCGGCGACTAGCGCCGCCGGTTTCATCTTGGCGTAGTCCCTCTGGCCAGGTCAGCAATTACGGCGGCAGGCACGCCAGCAATGGCCTCCGCCCAGGCCGGTGTCTTGGCTATGCCATCTTCCTCACCGAGGACATACTCTCTATATCGCTCAAATCCAACAGTGTAGGTGTCTATGAAAGCTTGGTCTTGAAGACCTTCAGCGATGATGACGTAGGCCATCGCTATCAGCATAGCGGTGTCCGTGCCTGGCCTGATCGGTATCCACTGGTTAGCCAAGATCACTGCCGACCGGTTAAATCTCGGATCAACACACACGATCCTGGCCCCAGCGTCCTTGGCCTGCATCAGAAACGGGGTGGTGGCCCTACTCGATTCCACCGGGTTGAATCCCCAGAGAACTATCATGCGGCTGTTAATAAAGTCATCCGGGGTATTAGCTGTCAGGAAGCTGCCATAAGTAACTGCGGACCCAAAATAAGACCCCTCGAAGGAGAGTGCCCCCCAGTGTGTCGTGCAGCCACCGAACATGTTAAGGAGCCTTTCGGCCGCCACTCGTCCATGGAGCAGGCCAAGGGTGCCATCCACTGCCATGTAAAGGATGGCCGATGACCCATAGGTCGCCTTAACTCTTTTCAGTTCGCTGGCCACTGTATCGAGAGCCTCGTCCCAAGAGATTCGCTCAAATTTGCCTTCACCCCTAGCCCCCACCCTTTTCATCGGGAACTTGAGCCGGTCAGGAGCATACACTCTCTGCCGATAGGCGCGTCCCTTAGGACAGACCCTCAGGTGAAGGTCCTCGCCCTCATCGCTCTCAATCCTGACAATCATGCCGTCCTTCACGTGAACCTTGAGCAAGCACCTCCCTCCACAGTCGTGGGTACAACCTGTAAGAACTGTCCTCACCTTCTTGTCAGCTTTGCCACGTTGCCGAGAATCCATCTATTTGACCATCCTCCTTTCACAGTGTCCTCCGGAGCCACAGCCGCAGTTTCCAGGCTGTACTAAGCTGGCTGCCGTCGCCTATCACCGCCACCACTCTGTCCCCTACTTCTACCCCATCTTGCCAGACCCTCTTTACTCCATTACATTGGGCAACCAATCGCTGACCGTCACAATTTCCTGCACGTCAGCCTTAAATTCATTTACCAGTGTGTAGTCTATTAGCCAGCGTTTATTCTGGCTGAAGCCAAATTCCGGACAGCCTGCCCACAGGGCGCTCGTAGTCTTGTAACTTAGGGCGGCATCTAGGTAGGCTTGACCATTGAAATTCTCCGCCCCCACATTCTTTACTGCCTGCTGCAGGACTTCGAGTATGCCGACCATCATGAAAGCCGGGCCCACATAACCGGCACCACTAGCAATTATTTCCCCAGCTTCCGATGGGCGGTGTCGGCCAAGTAGCTCTTTAGCCAGATCGACAATGGGGCTAGAGTCCGTCCAATTATAAGATTGGGAAGTGGTCAAACTTCCGTCAAGGGCTTCCCAGCCAACCATGTCCACGTTGAGCTTTAGGTAAGAAGGCATAGCGCCAATGCAATCAATAAGCCTCGCCTTAGAGCCCACGGTTCGAAGATCCCTCAAAAAAGGACCTGTCACAGAGCCGGAAATATTAGCTACATAATCGCAGTCTTTCAGCTTCTTTGCTTCAGATGTAAAACTCATCGTGCCCACGGAAGTAATATAACCACCGACGTAGTCAAACTTGCCCGGATGGTTCTTCAGGTATTCCTCTACCCCATCACGGGTGATCAGGGAATTCGCGTCATTCCAGCCTACCAGGCCAAGCTTAGGAATTCCCTGGGTATCATAATCCCACTGATGTTCGCTGACCCATTGCAAGAGGGTATTCGCCGACCAAACGGTAGCGCTCGAGAAGCCAAGTACCCATCCCGGAGGCTCAAATAGCTGCGGGAGAGCACCCATGGTAGCTATGACGATCTTGTCCCTCTCCGCAAAAGATTTCACTGCCAGTGCCATTGAAGGTTCAATGTTAATAACTACCTTCACCCCCTTCTCCTTACACCACTCATAGCCAAGCAATACCCTGGCAGTATCCCACTTAGTATCGTAGGCCTCAAGCTTCACCCTCACCCCAGGGATAAGGTTTTCATCGTTGTAATACCTGATCATGTCCTGCGTTACATAAGTGATAGTCTTAAGCGCGGGTGCGGCTGACCCTGTAAAGTCCGTCAGTTCACCTATGTGGATAGTCACCTCCCCGCCTCCTCCGCAACCAAAGGAAAGGGGTACCAGCATAACCAGAACCAAAAGAAAAGCCACGGCCATTTTACACCTGCACTTCATTTCAGCCCTCCTTGTTATTGGTTGGTACTTTGGCCTTTACAGCACACTATTCTTTAGAATCTCGCGCAGGATCTACCATATGTACCTCCTCCCTGATTTTGGCAGACTATGCCCCGGCTGGTGATAGCCTCAGGCTGGGCTTCTCCCCAGATTGAGTCTGTAACACATCGGCCTTCGCACAGTGTCTCAATACTCAGACCCACTGACATTGCTGGTGTGTCTTTTTCGCCCACATCCTAGCATAAGTCACAAGAGTTGTCAATGGTATGCCAATAATGCAATGTCTATAATGCATCTAGCCTACTGTGGGCAGTTTAGTGGCTACGCACTTGACTATCAGTGCAACATGTATTATAATAACATGTTAACAGATGCTTTCATAGCCCGCTCCCGTCAGCCTATGGGGCCCGCTCCAACGTGTGATTGTGGAAATACCCGGCCCGTCGGAAGTCAGACAGTTGCTTCAGCCACGCCTCCTCCTCCCTGCTTCTCCTTACACCGAGGGTAGGTGGCTGACATCATGACCTGACAATGCTACAATCACTGACTGGGCTGGGTGGCCTGATAGTCCTGATTACGCCCGGCCTCAAGACCATGGTGATTGATAGGCAAGCCACCTGGTAAAATGGAAAGAGACTATGATCAACAAGGATTTTCGAAGCGATCTTGACGAAGTCGATCGTGGCCTGATCAAAGAATTGCAGGCTGATCCGAGGCGGAGCAATCTTGAGATGGCTTCAAAACTTGGCATTAACACAGCCACCGTGAGCAGAAGACTGCGGAGGCTTCGCGACGGGCGAGTCATCCACATAATAGGTATTGCCACGTCAATCGCACTGGGATATCACACGAGCGCTTTCATCGCCATCAATGTCGAGCCAGGAGGACTTGATTTTGTGGTGGACAAGTTAGCCTCGCTTCCAGAAATTCGGGCTATAAATACCACCGCAGGCCGCTATGATGTTTTCGTCTGGGTGACCTGCCGAGACCTGGCAGATCTCCACACCTTCTTGACCAAGAAACTGGGTGCCGTCCCCGGCATACGAGATACCGACGTCATGATCATCTTGAAGAACGTCAAGTCTTCGTTCGGCCTGTCGGTCGATGATATGGCGACTTCGCCTAAGGACCTTGATTCGCTGGATCTGGCGCTGATCAAGGAACTGGAAGCTGACGGAAGACTAAACAATAGCCAGCTCGCAAAGAGACTCCGCATAAGCTGGCGCTCGGTGCGGAGCAGACTGGAGAGGCTTGTAGGCGAAGGCATCCTTCAGTTCGCCGCTATACCCAGCCCGTATTCCTTGGGTCATGAAGTGGAGGTACTGGTGCTGATCAAAGCCGAACTCCGCAGAATCGACGACGTGGCACAAACCGTGGCGGGTTTCACCGAAATTGAAATTATAGTCGTAAGTATGGGGCGTTTTCAAATAATTGCCCTGGCCAGTTTCCGCGACTCGAAACATATGTATGACTTTCTCCGGAACAAACTGGGGGCCATGCATGGTATTATGAGTCATGAGATACTGATTAGTCTTGGAGCGACACAGGCCTTCCCCCAACAATTGGCCGATGACCGCCAACCACTCAGGTGGAAGACTCCGGCAGTTGCCCACAGGAATCGGCGGCGAGCCAAGCCTTGAAAATCAGCGACGGCCCTGAAGAAAACCGTGTGGATGGTTGCATCAATATTCTGAGTCGTGGCGAGCAGCCCCCGACGGCACGATTGCCTACAATGCAGCTTTGCTGGATGTCAAGACGATCTAGGGCTATTTCCGCTGGCTTTGGCCAGTCCCTCCGTACTCCGCTACCTGAGGCAGGCTGTCGGTGACTCTTACCAGATCCGGCACCGGTTAGCATCCCAAGCTGAATCGGTCATGCTATCGTGGGTAGCATCGTCATTATTGGCACCCAGTGCTCGTACTTGCCTGCATTTTGGCCAAGTAAACGAGAGCGGGGGCGACGAGCAGTCCACCTGAGCGCGTGTCACGCTGGCGGCTAGGTCACCAAGGCTCAAACGGCGCTACCCAGCGCGGCCCGCCCCAACTCAGGTCCCATGGTGCTCCCTTGACGAGGTGCACCCAGACCGACCAGGAGATGATCCGGCAAGCGCCGTAGAAGAAGAACGCTCGGTAGAAGGCCAGCAGCGCCGGCTCGGGAAGGGCAAACTTGCGCTCCAGCCAACCCCAGGCGGGGTCGGCGGGGCGCACGACAGTGCGAAAGTACTCACTGCTCAGCACCCGCCAGGCGAACACCGCGACGATGAGTAACCAGGTCATGTCCATCACAAAGCCGAGACCGCTGTAGTAGGCGATTGCGTCACCATACTTTCCTTCAACAGCGCTGTAGGCCCACATGCCGATGCTGATATTCCCGGTGTAGAAGGGCCAAAGAAGCATGGTTCCCGCGGTGTCCGTTATGTCGGTTGTGACATGAGCCCAGTACCCGACCAGTACCCCGAAGAACCAGGCCTTGTTCCGCTTGCTGATAAGGTAGATGAGGCCAGCGAAGAAGAGGCCAGCCATGAGCGAATGTGTCCATCCCATCCCCAGCCAGCCTCGGTGGAACTGAGCCGGATTTTCTGCTTGAAAATGGACCCCACCGATGTTGAAGCCGTAGGTGTAAAGCTTGGTGAGGACATCGGGAGCCAGAGCACCGGCCAGCAGACCCAGATAGGAGACACGATACCCTATCTGTTTCAGAAAGTAGAAATTCTCAAGCTCGTGGGCCGCCCAGCTCATGACCGACGGGCCCTCCACCTGTCGATGAGCGGCGCGATCCGCCACATCCACACAACGATGAACAGAGGACCGACGGCAAAGTTGAGCACCGCATTTTGGAAGAGTACGCCGAGGACGATGTAGACTACCGCCGCAGTGCCGTAATGCCAAAGCTCGTTGCGGCTGAATAACTCCCGGAACGACTTTTTCTTTGGCTTGCCTGAACCGCCGGCCCGGGCGTTTTGCATGGGAGAAGAATAACTAGGGGCTCCCTGTTTGTCAATCTGCAGGGCAAATGAAACTGTATCATCTTTGTCGGTGGGGGTTGAAGAAAGAAGAGAGACCTCACAGAATCCCATAGTAACTAGAAAGATGAGATTAAGGAGGTCTCTTTGATGGACGAGAAGATGATAGGCGAGTTGCGGTGGGAGACCAAGAAGGATGTGGGCAAGTGGGAGGAAGCGTTGTTGAAGTGGGCATACAAGGTGGGTCGGCAGGTAGCAGTGGTGTTGCTGGAGGAGATGGACGATGAGTTGATGAGG
>JBGOXA010000254.1:0-3282 GCA_041478915.1 Dehalococcoidia bacterium | reverse complement strand
GTCGAGTCTCTTGCCTGGCAGCTCTTCGGTAAAGGGTATCAGCTGGCAGATTCGGCCGGAGAGGCTGACATCTATGTGCTCAATACTTGCACTGTCACCCACGTCGCCGATCGTAAGGCACGCCATCTGCTGAGGTCAGCGCGTCGCGCTAACCCGCAGGCATTGATCGTCGCGGTGGGCTGTTATGCTCAGCGAGCACCGGAGGAGCTGCGCCAACTGGGCGTAGTTGACCTCATTTTAGGCAATAAGGAAAAGGACCGCCTGGCGAAAACCCTGGCTGGCAGGAGTAACCCAGCTAACGAAGGAAGGGAGCAGCCAGCCACCAGCTATCAGGGCCACACCCGTTCGCTGATCAAGATTCAGGAGGGCTGCAACAGCTTTTGCTCTTTTTGTGTAGTACCCTATACTCGGGGCAGGGAGCGCAGCCGGCCTTCGGAGGAAGTATTACATGCGGTCATGGAGAGAGTGGACACAGGCTACAAGGAAGCGGTCCTCACTGGAAGCAAAATAGGATCATACGGGTGGAATGGGGAGAGCCACGATGGCTTATCACGATTAATCGAGCATATTTTGGAGGAAACGAATATCGAGCGTCTGCGCCTTTCCTCTCTCCAGCCTCGGGATTTAACCCCTGAGCTGATAGGTTTGTGGGCTGATGATCGCCTTTGCCCGCATCTGCACCTCCCTCTGCAAAGCGGCAGCCAGGCTACGCTAAGGCGGATGGGCCGGGGATATTCGATTGCAGAATACGAAGGAGCGGTATACCGTGTTCGACAGGCGATCCCCGACCTGGCTATCACTACCGACGTCATTGTCGGCTTCCCTGGCGAAGGGGAGAAGGAATTCGAGGAGAGCTATCGCTTCTGCGAGAGGATGGGCTTTGCCAAGATTCATGTTTTCCCCTATTCGGCGCGCTGCGGAACGGCAGCAGCGACACTGCCCGATCAGGTCGAAGAAAGGGCGAAGAAAGACCGTTCTCAGCAGATGCTGGCCCTGGCCGAGGAGAGCGCCCGCCGCTTTAGAGAGCGGTTCTTGGGCCGAACGATGACAGTCCTGTGGGAAAATAAGTTTAGTCAGGGAAACTGGAGCGGGCTTACGGCGAACTATATCCGAGTATTTACCCAAAGCGAGCAAGACTTGACTAATCGCCTGCTGAAAGTAAGGCTGGTAGCCGAGCACGCTCAGGGGCTGGTGGGGGAGCTTGCCCCCGGAGGATAGAAATGAGTGACATATTGGATGAGGCCTCTTCAGTGATAGAGTGCAAAGAATGTCCGTGGTACAAAGCTTGCGTCATGCCCATGAGGTTTGCCACGGAGGACCTGGTGCGGGAGATGCGGCTGATGGCCCCGGGGTCGGGCCTCGACCAGATGAGGGAGCAGGAATTTCGCAATCTGATAATGAACATGGCCACCGTAGCACAGAACGTGCTCTTGGAGGGCTGCCCAGTTTTTGTTAAAAGGCTGAAATCGAATCCCAGGCTGGCGGAGCAGATGAAGAAGCTGATGCAGACCTGGGGAAGCGAGGAGTAAGAGGTGTTTCGATAAAGTGGACACCATATGTCCCTGTTCGGGCAGCTCAATGATGGGCATAGCACCTTCGAGAGTGACGCTTCGCCATCAATCCGAGATCGTTTATCAACGTATTCGTCCTTCCGCAAGGAAGGACGACGAAGAATGACATCACTAAACAACCTCTCACTTTCCTACCCAAAATAACGCCTTCGATGCTGGGTGTTAAGAATATCGCCAATTTGAGGCTTATGATGAGTTGTTTGGGGCAGCAATCCCAGGGATATCATGCACAGAGAGAACCTAAATTGGGGCCCAGGTTTGGAGTGTTATCATCGGAGCGTGTTTGCCTTTTAGTAAAACAGACGGTTAAAATAGCTAGCTACAGAGCGGAGTACCGGTTTAGAGTTGATGACAATCGTGGGAATGGCGTGAAATATATTCGGGAAAGGTTGCCCAAGGCTAATATCAATTTCTACAAAGTCCTGGTAGGAATTGGCTTTTCCTTAGTCTGGGCGAGGGTGATGTACTCCATCTGGTCTAACCCCCCCTTTGCGACTTTCATCTGGTTCTATCTTGGTGTTGGGAGTACGCTTTTGAAATGGGCGCTTTTCGAGATAATTGATAGAGTCAATCTCCGTGTCAGGATCAGAAATATGGAAAAGGAATTGGATGAGGCAGAACGACGGCGTCATGCAGTCGGACCGAAAGAAGAGGGTTGAGGAGCAACGTGGAGCAGAGAACTATTGAGGAGCGCTTGAAAGAGATTCAGGGCAACATGGTTGTGTTAGCCGACATGGTCTATGTGGCTATCAGGGGTTCGGTTGAAGGCTTGAAGAATAGAGATTTGGCCCTGGCACAGCAGATTGTGGCGGATGATGTGAAGATCAATGGTAAGCGTTTCGAAATTGAGGGGGAATGCATCCAGTTGCTCAAGGCAGAGCGACTCACCGAGAGTGATCTCCGTATGGTAGTGGCGGTGTTGAATGTCATCGTTGATCTGGAGCGGATGGGTGATCATGCTGAAGGCATCGCCAAGATTGCTGTTATGCTGGCGGATAAGCCTCCCCTGAAGCCACTGATTGACATCCCTCGGATGGCGGAGAAAGCGTCGGACATGCTGAAGCGCAGCATACAGGCCTTCATTGATAGAGATGTTGAAGTAGCCAGGAGAATCCCAAGCGAGGATGATGAGATTGATGCCTTGAACGAGCAGGTGTTCCGGGAGCTGCTCGTTATCATGCTGGGCACTCCAACGGCTATCCCCCGAGCGGAATATCTCATTTGGGTAGCTCGTAATCTGGAGCGCATCGCTGACCGGGTAACGAATATCTGCGAACGGGTAACCTTCATGGTCACCGGCAGGATGGATATAGTGAAGGTTTCCAGGTATTTGGGGTCTTGAGGCTCAGGTGAAGCACCTGGAAGAAAAGAGCACCTGTGGGACCTTATGCCAGAAGCCTACAGCGAAGAATCTCAGAGGTTCTTCGTCGTCCTTCCCAAGGGGGAAATCCTTCCCAAAGGGAAGGACAGGAATGACACCAATAAACAACCTCTGAGGTGCTACCCATTATGAGGATAGAAGAAACAAGAACAGACAGCAGGCGTTGGGGTGCTGCGGCCTTTCTATGTCTGTCCGTGGTAATCCTCGGTATGGACGACAGCGTACTCAACCTGGCATTGCCGTCCATTTCAAGGGAGTTCCACGCCAGTACCAGTGATATGCAGTGGGCGATCAATGCCTATCTCCTGGCATTTGCGGCGCTACTGCTGG
>JBGOXA010000122.1:0-5720 GCA_041478915.1 Dehalococcoidia bacterium | reverse complement strand
CAGCAGACGATATCCCTTGGCTGAATGATAGGCCCGGCCTCCGGTAGTTTCCTCTCAGATATCATTGACTCCCGCATGACCTTCCTTCTGGGTACAATACTTACGAGTATAGGCTTCAGTCTAGTATTGCTTCCTGCGAAAGAAGCACGATAGCAGCGCGAAGAGGCATAGATTCCATCGTAGTCCGAGGTATAGACCAAGCAACTTGGTTATAGTAGAATACGGGCAATGTTCTCCCTACTAGCCAAATTTGTCGGCAAGTACGCTATCCTGATCATACTCTTTTGGGTAGCCTTGGCCGTGGCCTTCCTTTTCCTAGCTCCTACCCTCAGTGAAGTGGGGGTCACCGAGGAGAGTCAGTTTTTGCCTCAAAATACGGAGTCTACCTATGCTCGAGAACTGTTGAAGGAGAAGTTCCCCGCCACTGCAGAAGCCCCCAAGAGTACCGGCATACTCGTGACGTACAACGAGCAGGGGCTTACTGACCAGGACATAGAGCAGGCAAGGGTCATACGCAACTGGCTACTCTCCGATGCTGCTCCGAAAGTGATCACTCAAGTGGTTTCTATCTTCGACGGGGAAGAGCTGCGCTCAGCCCTGGTGAGCAGTGACCAGACTACCATGCTGATGACTATAGGGCTGTCGGCATCCTCTGCGGATGACCCAGCAAAGCAGGCTGTGGGGCAGATAAGGGAATACATCCATGGTGAATATCCTGATGCCAGGATCTATATTACGGGCGATGCCGGCATATTCAGCGACCTTTTCAGCTCCGTTCAGCAGACCATTGATAGGACAACCTTTGTCACCATCATACTGGTGATTGCCCTCTTGCTCATTGTCTACCGCTCACCGATTGCCTCCCTGGTTCCCCTGATCACTATCGGCTGCAGCTTACTGGTAACCAGGGGGATCATCGGCTACCTGGCGGAGGGTGGTGTCAATATTTCCACCCTGGCGGATGCTTACCTGGTGGTGATCATCTTCGGCATTGGCACCGACTACTGTCTGTTTATTGTGTCGCGTTTTCGTGAGGAGCTTGCCCGAAGCGACAGAAAGAAGGCAGAGGAGTACACTCTGAGAAACGTCGGATCAGTTATCCTGGCCAGTGCCACGACGGTAATTGTGGCTTTCCTCTGTCTGACTATATCCCGGTTCGGCATGACTAGAACCATGGGGCTGGTTTTGGCGATCGGGGTGGCTATCACGCTGGTCGCCGGGCTAACGCTAATGCCAGCACTGATGTCGCTATTTGGCCGACGTTTGTTCTGGCCGGTAAAAGTCGCCCGTGAGCAACGCCAGGGTGGGTTCAGTTGGATGGGTATCGGGCGCTTGATAGCCAGGCACCCCGCTGCAGTGGCATTGCCCATCATAGCTCTGCTCTTGCTCCCGTACATAGCATTGTCTCACTACACACTATCTGGGGACATGCTCAGCCAAATGTCCAAGGGGGTTGAGTCAGCAAAGGGCTTCCAAGTTGTGCGGCAGCACTTCCCGGTAGGCGAATTGACGCCCCTCTATGTGCTCATTGAATCCCAGGAAGATGACATGGTTGACGCCAGATCACTGGAGGCGATCAGCGAGATAGCACCATCGTTGGAGCAAATCGAGGGTGTCTCCAGGGTGGACTACTTCGCAGGTCCCAGCCGCCCTCTCTCCACCTTCAGCGCGCAGATGAGCGCCATTGCTGACGAACTGAGCCAGGGAGCAGGTCTGGATGCGGGTAAGATAGCTACTATACAGGCAGTATCGGAGCAGATGCAGAGGCTGCCTTCTGGTTATGCCGGAGTGTTGCAGAGCCAAAACTTTGGGCAAGCCATAGCCGATCTAACGGCAATCTCAGCCATACTAGACCAGATTAGCACCAGCCCGCCGGAAGACTTGCCAGGGTTGTTGGCTCAGCTCCAGGGGATGACCGCCACGCTGGCAGGCAGCCTGGCCGCACTAGCCAAAGAGTTCACACCCATAGGCGAAAGTCCCTTGAATCAGTGGGTGCTGGCTACTTACTTCTCGGCAGATGGAACAACCGCCAGGATCAATGTGGTGCTGACGCTTGATCCCTACTCAAAGGAGGCTCTAAAGGTAGTAGCGCCCCTAAGGGAAGCGGTGAGCACTGATATAAGCGCCTCCAGCCTGAAGGGGGATTCCCACTACGTGGGCGGGGAGGCGGCAGTAAACGCAGACATTATGCGCACCAATGATGCGGACTTTGGGCGAGTGTTCGGGCTAACTATTGCGGGCGTTCTGCTAGTGATAATGATATTGCTGCGCAGTTTGCTGGCGCCTCTCTACATGGTGGCCACTGTGCTGCTCAACTATGGTGCGACGCTAGGCATTTCTACCTGGCTCTTCATCGATGTGCTCAACCACAGTGCTATGATATACATGGTACCCATGTTCATCTTCGTGGTGCTGATCGCTACAGGAGCGGATTATAACATCTTCCTGGTCTCTCGCATTCGGGAGGAGGCAGAGAAGAGGCCGATAAGGGAGGCAGTGCTTCATGCAGTAGCCAACACTGGTGCTGTGATCACTGCCGCTGGCATCATCTTGGCCGGGACGTTCGCCACCCTAACTAGCGCCCCGCTTCAGGTGGTGTTGCAGGTAGGAGCTGGCATCGCCGTTGGCGTGTTGATTGATACCTTCGTAGTACGGGCGCTCCTGGTGCCTTCTATAGCTGTTATCGCCGGCCGTTGGAGTTGGTGGCCGCGCCGTCTGTCTGGAAAGTAGACTGATCAGACATTCCCCGCTGAAATCTGGGACACTGTAATATGGCTCGTCGTACAGGGAAGTGAGTCAGTGGCATAAACCAGATAAGCGAGTCTGGCTAGGTGAAGGGTTGAGCCGTGCCACCGCCTTGAAGTTCTACCGAGTGGTTCAGCTCCTGCCAGGAGTCCGCCCACAGGAAGCAAGGACTTGGTAGCCGGAATGTTCACCATTTCCAAGCCCCGACTATGCCATTTTGACCGCACCACAGTAAATTGACGTTAGGCGCACCCTTCTGTTACAGTGTCCTCTCAAGAGTCAGGACTTGAGCCAGTGGAACACCAGATACTAGATTTTATCCGCCACGTCTACCAGATTCTAGGCTGGCCTGGCGTGGTGCTACTAATGGCAATAGAGAGTGCCTGCATCCCGTTGCCGAGCGAAATCATTATGCCCCTTAGTGGATGGATGCTAGTCGCCGACAAGGGGCTGGGAGTGGAATATGTCATTCTGGCTGGCCTCTGCGGTGCCGTAGGCAACGTCATCGGCTCTGTGATTGCCTACTGGGTAGGTGCCTGGGGCGGGCGTCCTTTTCTCCACCGCTACGGGAAATACGTCCTCGTCTCGCACCACGATATCGAGGTTGCTGACCGCTGGTTTGATAGATATGGCGACCGAATAGTGTTCCTCTCACGGCTGCTCCCAGCAGTGCGCACCTTCATCAGCTTCCCGGCAGGGATAGCCAAGATGAAAATGGGGAAATTCTTGCTCTACTCCTTCCTTGGCTCCTTTCCCTGGTCTGTTGGCCTGGCCTACGGTGGTTACCTTCTGGGGCAAAACTGGGAGCGAATCCGCGAGGTCATGCGACCCTTCGACATCCCCATCCTGGTGATCTTCCTGGCTCTGGTCGCCTTCTTTATTTGGCGGCGACTCAGGAGCATTCAACTCAGCTCTAGAGCTTGAACTGCCTATCGCTGCCTACTGCACTTCCCAAATCAATAAGGCGACCCAGAAATGGCAGGCGTATTCGGGAATTTGTCGGGACAACAGTGAAGATGCGCTTACCAATCATACCCGCTGCCGGTGAGGGAAAGCGTTAGGGTAAGAACCCGTCTCTCCGCACCATGATCCCGAAAGCGGCTTTCTCAGCAGCGCATCTTGTTGATGTCACAACTTTGTAACTTATTTTGAGCCGATTTTATGACTTGTTTAGCCCTAGCTCCCTACTATAGCCATTATGAATCTAGTTCAACCGGGCCGCCTGGCCCCCAACTGGGTTGCATCACGGTGGTGGAAGGAAATTCAAAATGAGACTTACGTCTTGACAGCCAATATGCCACTTACGTGAATTGTCGCTTCTGGCAACAGGCTTCACGGTTACAAAAGCTGACCGGGTAGCGCAGCATAGGAGCGAAAAGTTGATGATGGAACTGCAACGGCATAGAATACAGGCGAAAGAGTTGCTGGTGCCAAGCCCTGTTTCACGAAGGAAGGGACTTGATGCTGTGGGAAAACGCACTCTGAAAGAGGGGAGAAGGTGATAAGCGGAGGGATACCTCTCGGGAGATTCTTTGGCATATCCGTCAGGCTACACTGGTCCTGGTTTCTTATCTTCGCTTTGGTGACCTGGCTATTGGGGGCCTATTACTTCCCCGATAGATATCCGCACTGGAGTACGACGACTCACTGGGTTACCGGCGTGGGTACTAGCATACTTTTCTTCTCTTCTGTACTGGCCCATGAGCTAGCTCACAGCCTGGTGGCCAAGGCCGCCGGCATTCAAATTCGTTCTATTACGCTTTTCATATTCGGTGGTGTATCCCAGATAACTAAGGAACCTGAAAAGCCTGGTGTGGAGTTTCGTATGGCTGTTGCGGGGCCTGGCACTAGTCTTATCCTAAGTAGTGTATTCTGGGGTATCTACTTTGCGGCAAGAAACTCCGTCGAACCCCTGGCAGGGTTAGCGTTCTGGCTCGGGTACATCAACGCGGCCCTGGCAGCCTTCAACATGATTCCTGGATTCCCCTTGGACGGAGGCCGTGTGCTGCGGTCGATCATCTGGTGGCGCACAGGTAACCTGCGTAGTTCCACCCGAGCCGCCTCAAATGTTGGCAGAGGCTTCGGCTATCTCCTGATCTTCGGTGGGGTTTTTCTAATTTTTGTGGGAGACTGGATAAGCGGTTTGTGGACGGCCTTCATCGGGTGGTTTCTGGAGAACGCAGCAGTGGGAAGCTATCGGCAGCTTGCTCTTCGAGACATACTTCAGAACCACACCGTGAGTGAGGTGATGGTGCATGAGTGCGTGGCCATTTCCCCCCAGCTCACCTTAGAGCAATTAGTGAACGACCATATTCTGCCCTCCGGCCGCCGCTGTTTCCCCGTTGTGGAGGACAGCCGTGCATTGGGACTGGTGACCACACATGACGTAAAGGCAGTGCCCCGTCACCTCTGGCCTACGAAGACGGTGAGGGAGACTATGACGCCCTTCGACAAAGTCAAGTGGGTGCGACCCAGCGAGGACCTTTCCAAAGTACTGCAACAAATGACTGTTGAAGACGTAAACCAGTTACCGGTGGTAGAAGACGGCGCTATTGTTGGTATAGTAGCCCGCGACAGCCTGCTGTCGTTCATTCACACCCGCGCCGAGTTAGGTATGTAGACTATGGTAAAGCTACCCACGATTGTCGACTGGAGTTAGAAACCCAAATGGTGGCTGGGCTAAAGCTGATCTGGACAGACACATCAGAGGCTATCTGCAGGAATCCCACCAGTGATAAAGGTCGATTTCAGTCATAATCTCTCCCCCGTCGCTGACATCAGCACTGTTTTCCGTTGATGCACGATCATCAAACCCTGGCCCGTATAACAGAGATTCATGGAGATGGCAAAACAGGAGGCAAACAGGGCTTGACATACCTCGTATATCGAGGTATAGTACGTAAGGATAGGAGTGGGGATTTAAGTTCGACAAGGCAAGGATAGCCTAAACCAGGTTAGGAAACAGCCCCATTGCT
>JBGOXA010000009.1:0-14885 GCA_041478915.1 Dehalococcoidia bacterium | reverse complement strand
CGCAAAAGCCTCCGGCAGCTACCACGGGAATCTTGACCTTGCTGGCGATTAGCGGCACCAGGACAATCGTGCTGACAGGGCTGACGTGCCCTCCCCCCTCCATCCCCGACACGATGACAGCATCAGCGCCATCCTGCTCTGCTCTGACAGCGTGCTTCAATGCCCCTACCAGGGCCATAATGATAATGCCGCGCCCTTTGGCCGCCTCAATCAGCCACTTCGGGTTGCCCCTACCGTGGCAAATCACAGGGACCTTCTCCTCTATCATCACCTGGGCCAGCTTTTCATATCCTGGCGTGCCTGCCGTAATGTTCACCCCGAAGGGTTTATCGGTCTGTTCCCTGACAGCCCTGATATCTGCCCTCAACTCTTCAGGAATAAACCGACCTGAAGCCAGAATGCCCAGGCCACCAGCATTGGACACTGTCGCCGCCAGGCGGGGACCCGCGGGCGGACTGGTCGGTGCCTGAATAATAGGGTACTTTATCCCCAAAAGCTCGGTTATTCTCGTTCTCATCTATGTATGCCACCCTTTCCAAGAGGAAAAACAGTCAAAGCCGCTCCCATTAGTGGTCGCGGGGGCTAGCGCAAGGAGCCCCTTGACGCATTATAGCACGCTAGACTGGACACAAGACAGCCAAAGCGCCCCCCTGTGAAATGATAGCCTACCGCTGGGCTCACAGGGCCAAGGTCAAAATCAACCACAATTGCTTGGAGACAACAACGAATGATATAATGAAGCCCACCTAGGCTGAAACAAGCCTGCTTTACCAGGAATTATCCCTAAATGAAACTGAGTCGCGAGGAAGTGAAACGCCTGGCTCTCCTCGCCCGTCTGGGACTTGACGAGGACGAGGTGGAGAGGCTCCGGGAGCAGCTATCCAACATCCTGGAGAACTTCGAGATACTCCAGCAGGTGGATACCACTGATGTGCCTCCCACAGCACATTCCATCGCCCTGGAGAATGTGCTCAGGGAGGACGAGGCAGGGCCATCCCTGCCCGCAGACCAGGTACTGGCCAACGCCCCCAACCGCGAGGAGGGCTTTTTCAAGGTGCGGGCGGTGCTGGAGTAATTAAGAATGGACCTGTGCCGACTGACGATCCATGAGGCGGCTCAGTTGCTCAAGCGCCGCGAAGTCTCCTCCCTCGAGCTTACTCAGGCGTTCCTCGATCGCATCAGAAAAGTAGACGATAAGGTTCGCGCTTTGGTAACCCTTAGCGATGCTCTGGCCTTACAGCAGGCGAAAGAAGCCGACCGGAGGATAAGGCTGGGCGATGGGACGCCTCTTACCGGCATCCCAGCAGTGATTAAGGATAACATCTGTACCAAGGGGATACGCACCACCTGTAGCTCGAAAATGCTGGAGAATTTCACACCGCCTTATGATGCTACAGTAGTGGTGAAGCTGAACGCCTGCGGTATGGTTATGATGGGCAAGGGAAACATGGACGAGTTTGCCATGGGGTCTTCCACCGAGCATTCCGCCTTCTTCCCGTCTCATAACCCCTGGGATCTGAGTCGTGTTCCCGGCGGCAGCAGCGGGGGCTCTACCGTGTCTGTGGCCGCAGATGAGGCTGTCTACGCCCTTGGCTCCGACACCGGCGGCAGCATTCGCCAGCCAGCCGGGTTCTGTAGCGTGGTGGGCTTGAAGCCAACCTACGGCCGGGTATCAAGGTATGGTCTGGTGGCTTTCGCCAGCTCTCTGGACCAGATCGGCCCCCTGACCAAAGACGTGACTGACTGCGCCCTGGTGATGAACGCTATCTCTGGCCATGACCCCAGAGATTCAACTTCTCTGCCTGACCCCCCACCCGACTACACCCAGTCGCTCATACCTGACTTGCGGGGGCTGCGCCTGGGGGTGCCTCAGGAGTATTTCGTGGAGGGGATGCAGAAAGGGGTGGCAGAGGCTATTCGTTCCGCCACCGTCAAGCTGGCAGAGCTGGGAGCAGAGATAGACTGGGGGGTATCTTTACCCAGTACCCGCTATGGCCTGGCGGCTTACTACATTATTGCTCCCTCTGAGGCTTCGGCCAATCTGGCTCGCTATGATGGGGTGAAATACGGCTTCTCCGCCCAGGTTGCGGAGAGCATGTGGGATGCCATGGAGAAGACCAAACAACATGGGTTCGGGCCTGAGGTCAAGCGGCGCATTATGCTCGGGACCTATGCCCTTTCAGCAGGCTACTATGATGCCTATTACCTCAAGGCGCAGAAGGTACGCACCCTGATAAGGCGGGAGTTTGACCAGGCCTTCGAGAAGTTCGACGCTCTGGTCACCCCTATTTCGCCCACCGTACCCTTCAAAATCGGCGAAAAGGTGGATGATCCGCTTCAAATGTATCTCAGTGATGTCTGCACCCTGCCGATAAACATTGCCGGCGTTCCAGCCCTTTCGGTTCCCGCTGGTTTTGTTGATGGGCTACCTGTGGGTATGCAGATCATCGGCAAGCCGCTAGGCGAGGAAACGCTGCTGCGCGTCGCCTTCGCCTACGAGCAAGCTACCGACTGGCACAAGAGGAAGCCGGAACTCTAGCGCTGAGGGCACTGCATCCTCCGATCGCCACACCAAGAGGCTTGAAAACTTGCCCCAGCATTACAGTCCAGCCCCACACCATCTTGAGACGTAGCCTGAGAAGTGCTACGCTTTTGATTAGCACTCTTAGCCGAGAAAAGAGAAAAGGGATAGGGCACTGAACAAGAAAGGGAGGTTCGAACAATGCTAGAAAGCTTTGAGGCGACCGAGATCATTGACGGGCTATGTGAAAAGTTGGCCGACACGCAGTTTGAGGACTACGATGATGAGAATGCTTTGCTGGCAGGCGTGGGTGACCTGGTTACAGAGTACTTTGACAGCCAACTGGGAGGGTTCGCCTCGGTTTGGGTAGAAGGGAAAGACCGAGGGAAAATCAAGCCTGTTTGGGCTTACGGGGAAGATTTTCGTCCCGACATAGCCGTAGAGGTAGGAGGGCTGCCGACCGTGGCCATAGAGATAAGGCTGGCCAACAGGGAAGAGGGTGTGGCCGCCCCGGTAGCGGATGCTGTCGGACGGGCACTGATCTACTCTATGCAATACTCCTACAGCATCGTCTTTGTCCTGGACCAGTCTGATAGCGATGTGCGCAAGCACTGGCTCGATAGCGAGGTAGGGACCCGGCTGTGGGAGAATCATCGGATAAGGCTGATTGTCAGGCCATGAGCTTGGCGGCATGATTCGGAGGCAACAGGGTGAAGAAGCAGAAATACGATGTAACCGTCATCGGCGCTGGCATAGGCGGATTATGTGCTGCCGCGCTGTTGTCGCACCAGGGTTACAGAACGCTCGTTGTCGAGAAGCTGCCTTTCGTGGGCGGCAGGGCCTCTTCCTTTAATTATAAGGGCTTCACCCTGCCCACAGGCTCGCTGTACGTAGAGATGGGAGGAGTAGTGGAGGGCATCTTCAAGGAGGTGGGAGCTGATTTCCCGGTTCGCCCTTTCCCCATCGACCTTTGTTTCCGGATTGGCGGGAAGGACTACCTCATGGCCAAGAAGGGCGGATTGAGGGGGTTGATTTCCAACTTTGCCCCTGAGAATGAGGCCCAGAGATTGATGGCTGCCCTACGCCGCGCCTTTGCCTGGAGCGAGCCTTCCGGTTCCATATCAGTCCGCGATTGGCTCCTTCAGTACACACAAAACGATAAGGTGCTGGCGATATTCAGAGGGCTGACCACCTATCAGTGCGTAAACTTCCGTGATATGCCCGCCGGTGAGTTCATGCGACAGCTCAAACTAGGAGGCGGGGCGACAGCCGGTGCCCCACCCCAGGGGTTCCTGGAGCTAATGAAGCAGTTGGTCAAGTCAATTGAGGCCAAAGGCGGCCAGGTCTGGACCGGTTGCCGGGTGAGGCACATCATAGTGGAGGATGGGGGGACTAAGGGAATAGTGGTAGGGAGAGAGGGAGACCAGCTAGAAATAACCGCCAACGCGGTTATCAGCGACGCCGGCCCTCAACAGACGATGGAGTTGTCAGGGAATGAGAACTTCGACAAAGGCTATCTCAAGGAGTTGCGAGAGAAGGTCCGGCCGCTGTCTTACATCGGTCTGGCCATCTCCAGTGACAGGCCGCTGGTGGACTTCCGGGGCGTGATGTTCTTCCCCGAAGGCCGCAGGCAGGTCAGCGTGATGTGCACCAGCCTGGTCTATCCCGAATATGCGCCCCCGGGGAAGCATCTGCTGCAAGCGTGGGCTGCTCCGGATTCGTCCTTTCTTCCCCTAGACCCGGTAAAGGAAATAGACATGGTGGTCCAGGACTTGAGAGAGGCCATCCCGCGCTTCGACAGGGAGGCTGAAATCCTGCATGTCAGCTACTGGCAAAAGGACTGGCCAATGTACCGTGCCCTGCCTGGAGCTATCTCCCAGAAGACCCCTATAGAGAACCTGTACAATGTCGGCGATGGCGTAGCGCCGCTGGTTCCCCTCGGCCTTCCTGGCTGTGCTCAAAGCGCCCGGATGGTGGTGGACGACATCAAGCAGCGGATCAAGCCTGATGCTGCCTGAGTTTGAAAGGGAGGTTGGTCGTGCTGGTGATCAGCGAAGATAGGTGTGTCGGCTGTGGCCTGTGCGTCTCCTTCTGCCCCAGCGAGGCGCTCAAAGCCTGGGGGTTGTGCACTGTGATCAGAGAGCGCTGCACCGATTGCCTGGTCTGTGTTGATTACTGCCCCGTGGATGCCCTGGAGATCCTGGAGGAAAGCACAGAATGAAGGAAGTCGCGGTCCACTGCTATTCCGGCCATACCTATGCTGTGCGCCCCACGTCCTTTGTGTGGCAGAATGCGACCTACAGGGTAAAGGCGGTGGAGAAGGAATGGCGTGAGCCAGGGGCGAAGCATTTCTGGGTTAGCACTGAGGACAACAGGTTTTTCGAACTCTGTTATAATGAACAGCAAGACGAGTGGTCGGTTATCGATCCCGGCGAAAAGGAGCGAGGGATGAAGAAGATATTTGAGATTCTGGAGAAGGATGCCCGGGTGACGCCGGAGCAGATTGCCACTATGACTGGCATGTCCGAGGCCGAGGTCAGGAGCATCATTGAGGAAGCCGAGAAGAACCGAACCATCGTGAAGTATAAAACGATGATCAACTGGGAGAAGCTGGGAGAGGAGCAGGTGCTGGCGTTGATCGAGGTGAGGGTGCAACCGCAAATGGACGTGGGCTTTAACGCTATAGCTGAGCGCATCTACCGTTTCCCCGAGGTGCGTTCGGCTTACCTCGTCTCCGGTGGCTACGATCTGGCTGTCCTGGTGTCAGGGAAGACTATGCATGAAGTGGCTGCCTTTGTGACTGAGAGGCTGGCTACGCTGCATGGCGTACAGGGAACAGTGACTCATTTCTTGCTCAGGCGCTACAAGGAGGACGGGGAGATCCTGGCGAGCGGAGAGGAGCACAGGCGATTACCAGTCACGATGTAAAGAATCGAATTGCGAGGCGGGTAAATGAAGTACCGCCTTCAGGTATAAGGAAGTTTTTTGATCTGATTTCCTCTTTGGAGGGAGGCATCTCTCTGGGGGTTGGTGAGCCAGACTTTGCCACTCCGTGGCATATTTCAGAGGCAGCCATCCGATCTCTGGAGCAAGGCTATACCATGTATACCTCGAATGCAGGGATGCCAGAATTGCGGAGAGAGTTGACTTCCTACCTTCAGGCTGCCTACGGCCTGAGCTACGATCCCACCAATGAGTTGCTCATCACCAACGGCGTCAGCGAAGGGCTCGACCTGGCCGTGCGGGCGATACTTGACCCCGGCGATGAAGTCATAATGGCCGATCCGTGCTTTGGTGCCTACCCCGCTTGCGTGCTTTTCGCCTATGGTGTGCCAGTCCTCATTCCCACCAACTGTGATAACGGATTTCAGCTCTCCGCTTCCGACATCGAGGCCAGGATCACAAACCGTACCAAGGCCATTCTTATCGGTTATCCTGCCAATCCTACTGGTGCGGTGATGGAAACGGGCAAGCTAGCCGAGATAGCCGAAGTGGCCAGGCGGCATAACCTGCTGGTCATCTCCGACGAGATCTACAATCTGCTGGTCTATGAGACAGAGCCCACCTGCTTTGCCTGCCTGCCTGAAATGAAGGAGCGGACTATTTTGCTCGGCGGCTTCTCCAAGGCCTTCGCCATGACGGGATGGCGGATAGGCTATGCTGCTGGCAGCGCCGAGACAATCGCTGCCATGACCAAGATCCATCAGTATACAGCCATGTGTGCTTCCACAATGGGACAGGTGGCGGCTATCGAAGCTCTGAAGTCGGGGTTGCCTGATGCCAGACGGATGATAGAAGAGTACGACCAGCGGCGCCGGGTCATCCTCAGGGGATTCAACGACATTGGGCTCACCTGCTTTGAGCCTAGAGGCGCCTTCTATGCCTTTCCTTCTATAGCCGTTACCGGGCTCTCATCGGAGGACTTTACTGAGAAGCTGCTGATGGAGGATAAGGTGGCAGTGGTACCGGGTACGGCCTTCGGTCCGTCCGGGGAGGGGCATATCCGCTGTTGCTACGCTACCTCGCTCCGAGATATCGAGGAGGCGCTAAAGAGGATGGCCAGGTTCGTGGAAAGGCATCGCCGTGCTTAGGCGCCTCTTCATCAAGCCCTTCTCATAAGTTTGGGATTGCAAATTCACTGCGGAATGCTCACAATTTCGCAGAGGGTAAGAACTCTGCACACCTTGCCAGAGGTAACCATTGGCGTCGCTTATAGCTTGCAACGCCAAAACTGGGCTGCGGCGCCCGAGTAGAGAACGGTGGTTGGCATCGGCCGTGTTGAGGTTTTGATCTTCCGTGGGAAACTCGACTAGCCAGAAACAGTGCGAGATACTTATAACAACGGACATTCACATCAGCGAAGCAGGCTGATGAGGACAATGAGGCACTGTGCATGGCAAGCCGGACATAGAGATGAGCACGCTACCACTGATTGATGAGTTTATCATAGCTCTTGATGAAGAAATCAAAGCCATTAAGGCAGGAAAGGGCGGGGCGGTGGTGCGGGTGTTTGATGGACAGTTTATTCGGGAAGATTCCGGAATATTTGTCTACTCATTCACGCTGGAAAACTTCATAGCTACGATTGATGATGCGCCAGTAGAGGTTCAGGTGGGTGGCTCACGTTATCAAGGCCAGATCATCCAAACGCAGGGGCTAGAAGCTATCATCGGAGTAGAACATGACTTCGGACCGTCTATCACTGAGGCTCGACTAATCACCAATCTCTATTTCTTCCATGAAATGCTCAAGAAGAAATTTGAAGCAGTTCGCAATGGCGAAGCTTCTGGAGACTTTGCCCTGGCTGACTTAGTCTTTGAAGGTGGGGGGCTAAATTTGCCTGGATCAGTCACTCTGCCCTCCTTAGAGCCACATGCCACGAGCAATCCCAACGACAGCCAACTGAAAGCGATCAAGGTGTCTCAAGAACTGCCATTGACTCTTGTTTGGGGTCCTCCTGGAACAGGGAAAACAGAAACCCTAGCTCGGATTGTGGAATCCTTCATCAAGCGAGGAATGAATGCTCTTGTGGTAGCCCACGCCAATGCAGCAGTAGACGAAGCGACAGAAGATATAGCGGAATTCTTGAAGACCACGGAGTATTACAACAAGGGACAAATCATACGACTCGGAAATGTCCAAAAGGAGACTTTGAGAACGCAGTACGACCTTGTGCTTCCCGAAAAGATAGCTGAGAGGTTGGGCGAAACCTTAAAACTGGAAAAAGAACAACTTCAACTGCAGAAGAGAGACATTGAGCAAAATCTGACCGGGTTGGCTTCGGCATTGGAGACCATCAAGGAACGAGAAGCGTTATCAATTCAAACAAAACAGCTCTCCGATGCTTTGATATCCCACAGGAGAGAGAGCACCGAGATTAGAGCAAAGCGAGCCCAACAGGAAAATAATCTGAGCCAGTTGGGCGCTAGATTGCAGAAGGCAGAATCTTCAGGGGCCGTCAAGCGCTTTTTCCTGGGCTTGACCCCTGTGAAAATACAACACGAAATCGATCAGGCGACAGTACGCCTAGATAGCACACTGCGCCAATTACGCGAACGCGAATCGCGGCTTCAGGAGATCGAGCAGCAAAAATCCGGGGCAGAAGCCCGCCTTCATACCGTTCAACAAATGCTTGGTTCGCTTTTGGAGAACTTAGGATTCTCGGAGCCGCAAGTTCGGGCGAGAGAGCAAGAGTTGAATGCAGAAAAGAACAGAATATTGTCACGGATTAGCGAGATTCAGAAGGAATTGGACGAACTTCAGAAGCGTGTTCTCTCAGAGGCAAGAGTTGTCTGCACAACCTTGACGAAAACCTTCTCAGCGAAAGAACTTCCCGATACACCTTTCGATGTCCTTGTGGTAGACGAAGCCAGCATGGCTCCAATGCCTTATCTCTATTGGGCACTGGGCCGATGCCGGAAGGCAGCAGTAATTGTTGGTGACTTCCTTCAGTTGCCTCCGATTTGCATAGCAGAAGAGAGCATGGCCCAAAAGTGGCTTGGGCGGAGCATCTATCAGCAACTCACGGTAGATACTGTAGAGAAGGCAAAGCAGGACAAACGGATATATCTACTTGATATCCAGTATCGCATGAATCCGGCTATCGCAGACATTCCAAATCAGATGTTTTATCAGGGCATGCTAACCGACGACATCAGCACGCGTAGCCACGTTACCTCAGAAGGATTAACTGACTCTCCCTTGGCGATAATTGACACCACTTCGGCTTCTCCCTGGTGCAGTCGCCTGAGCAGTGGTGGCCGTTTCAATGTTTATAGTGCCCTACTGACGGCAACAACAGCAAAGAGAATTATGCAAAGCACTGGCGCTAGTGCGTATAAGGTTGGAATCATAAGCCCTTACCGTCATCAAGCAAAGCTGATTAGAAGAATTGTTGATGACATGAGATTGGATTTACCAAAGGATTCGGTGTCTACGATTCATAGCTTCCAGGGAGGAGAAAGAGACATTATCATTCTTGATACAGTGGAAGGGCCTGGGGTTAAAGTCGCCCCGATGCTTGATGACACCAAGAAAGATTCCGATGCTGCTCTTCTTCTCAATGTGGCGATGACACGGGCAAAATGCAAAGTTTTCTTGCTCGCCAACCTGAAATATTTGAAAAGCGAGTTATCTCCTGAAACTGTACTTCACAGAATAATCAGCGCTTTTGAGCGAAATGGCCAGCGAATCGACTGCAATAATCTTGTGGATTCATACTTTATCCGTGACTTTGAACGATGGATTGAACGATTCATTGAGTTATCTCGTACCGGTGGGGTTGAGCCTCCAAGTGGCTCTCTGTTTACGGAACAGAACTTTTACCCTGCCTTTTTCGAGGACTTGCGGAAAGCCAAAGAGGAAGTGATTATCCTTTCCCCCTTCATGTCAACTAGGCGCTCTGGCCAATTTGTTGAACTCTTCCGAGTATTGATCAATAGGGGTATCAAAGTGAGGGTTTTCACCCGCTCTGCAAGAGAACAGACGAGTGATTTCGCCTTGAACGCAGCACAGGTGATTGAACAGATGCAGACAATCGGTGTCGAAGTAACTGAGCGGAGATGGATGCACCAAAAAGTCGCCATTATTGACCGATCAATTGCCTGGGAAGGTAGCTTGAACATTTTGAGTCATAGGGACTCCGATGAACAAATGCGGCGGTTACCGTTTGCTACAGCAGTTAATGAGCTTAT
Source organism: Dehalococcoidia bacterium (assembly GCA_041478915.1). Lineage (GTDB taxonomy): Bacteria > Chloroflexota > Dehalococcoidia > UBA2247 > RBG-13-53-26 > VGOE01. The sequence continues at coordinate 5,171 of JBGOXA010000009.1, read as the reverse complement.
TCGTCTTTGCGAGTTAGAGGAATCATCAGCCGGAGGTATTCAGGGCAAAAAGGAACCGATACGGACATTTGAAGAATGCCCAGAATGTGGAGAGGAGATGGTTATCAGAGTCAGCAGATATGGGCCCTTTCTTTCCTGTCCTGACCGATCTTGTTCAGGCAAGCGCAACATAAACAGGTGGGATCGAATCATGACACATGTCCTTTGTCCCGATACCGGTCATCCGATGGTTCTTCGACAAGGACGTAGGGGGCCTTTCTTGGGATGTTCAGCATGGCCAGACTGCAAAAAGACCCTGGGCATAAGGTAGAACAGTGAAGGTGCGCAGGCAAGCGTTCCTCCGACTCATGGGCCCCTTGGGACAACATACCTCAGTTTTGTCCACAGTAGCCTGCCCCGCTTTCTTGGGGGCACTTTGAATACTCGCTATCATATGATACCATAACCCTTTAGCAACAGAAGTGCGTGGAGTGAAACGCAACGCACCTTCTCTTCGAGCGGTGGTGGGTTTCGCTTTGTTGCACCCACCCTACTCTTCAGCATAAGGAGGTAATAGAATGGCCGAGCACCAGATAACAAAGACGTCATGTCAGTTTTGCACTAATGTGTGCGGAGTCCTGGTTCACGTTGAGGACGGCAAGGTAGTCAGGATAGAGGGCAACAGAGACCATCCCCTGACCCGCGGTTTCGTCTGTGAGAGGGTTCGCATCGGCCCCAAATGGCTCTATCATCCAGACCAGCTTATGTATCCCCTGAAGAGAGTGGGCCAGCGCGGTGAGGGCAAGTGGCAGAGGTTAAGCTGGGACGACGCCCTGGGAGAGATAGGGCAGAAGCTGCTGCAACTGAAGCAGGAATACGGCCCCGAGACGCTGGGGTTCTTCGAGGGTACCTACCGCGGCAATGACTACTGGCCTCGAGGCCGCTTTGCCAGCCTCTTCGGCAATCCGCATAACATCTTCGCCCCCGGCATCATCTGTGGCATCAACGATATGGGCATAAACATGGCCGTCATGGGAGACGTCACTACCTATGCCACCGACACCCCGCGATCCAATTGCGTGGTCTACTGGGGGGCTGACCCTTCCGAATCGAGCTTGCGGAATTGGGCTGCCCTTCGCAGAATAAAGCGGGACAGGGACGTCAAGATAATCGTGGTTGATCCCAGGCAGACCAAGACCACAGACATAGCCGACATCTGGCTGCGTCTCAGGCCGGGCACAGACACCGCCCTGGCTATGGCCTGGCTTAACGTCATCATCAACCAGGAGCTATATGACAAAGACTTCGTCGCCCAGTGGACAGTTGGCTTCGACAAGCTGAAGGCTCGTGTCCAAGAATACCCACCCGCGAAGGTGGCCGAGATAACAGGCGTCCCTGCCGAGCAGATCGTGGAGGCCGCCAGGACCTATGCCACGCACGGGCCATCATCCATGCCCTACGGTGTGGCCATCGACCAGTTAGGGCTTAATGGCACTCGCGCAGAGCAAGCCAAGATAATCATGCGGGCTATCTGCGGCTATCTGGGTGTTCTCGGAGGCCACCTGATCACGCGTCCCGGGGAGCCGGTAAACGGGGGAAGGTTCGTTACCGAGGCAGACCTTACCCTGATGAACCTGCTTTCCATGGAGCAGCGGCAGAAGCAACTGGGCTTTGATGTCTGCCGACTGGTGTCCCTCAAGGGCTGGAGCCTGATGGCCCCTCACCTGGAGAGGGTCTACGGGGGGCCAGCGCCGGTCACCGTTCAGATACAGGCCCACACCACGCTTCTGTGGCGATCGATCCTGACCGGCAAGCCCTATCCTGTCAAGGCCCTCATCGCCTGGGGCTCAAATCCACTGGCCTGGGCAGGCAACACCAAGCTGGTCTACGAGGCTTTCAAGAGCGATAACCTTGAGCTACACGTTGTTCAGGAACTTTTCATGACGCCCTCGGCCCAGCTTGCAGACTATGTGCTGCCCGCCGCTAGCTGGATGGAACGAGACCTGTGTACCAACATGATGGACTTTGGCAGCCTGTTGCAGGGTGGTGAACGGTCGATACCGCCCCTCGGGGAGCGGAGGGATATCTACCAGTTTTTCCGCGGCCTGGCCCTGGCCGTCGGCCAGGATGAACACTGGCCCTGGAAAACCCTGGAGGAGGTCAGCGAGTACAGGCTGAAGCCCACCGGCATAACCTTCAGAGAGCTGGTGGACAGGGGTGCTATATTTCCGGACAGTTTCGATATGCAGCCCTGGCTAAAGACGGGCTTCCCCACCCCCTCCGGCAAGATCGAGCTTTATTCCAGCATCCTGGAGAAACTGGACTACGACCCCATGCCTTATTACGAAGAGCCACCCGAGAGCCCCCTGCGGGTACCAGAGGTTGCCCGCGAATACCCTCTCATTCTGAACACCGGTGGCAATTTCATGCCCATGTTCCACTCAGAGTTTATGCAAAAGGGAATTGGGGCGCGGGAAAAACACCCCGACCCCCTGATGGATATACACCCGGATACCGCCCGCGAGCTGGGCATAGCCGACGGCGACTGGGCTTACATAGAGACCCGCCGCGGTAGAATCAAGCAGAAAGCCAGGTACAACCGGGGCATGTTGCCCAACGTGGTCAACTGCCAGGCAAGCTGGTGGTTTCCCGAGACGCAGCCGTATGAATCCCATCTCAGCGGTGTCTTTGAGTCCAATGCCAATGTCCTCACCCTCGACGACCCTGAGTGGTGCGATGAGCTATCGGGCGGCTGGTGCGACCGCGCCCTTCTGTGCAAGGTCTACAAAGTATGAGATCGTTTATAAATGTATTCGTCCTTCCGCAAGGAAGGAGAAAAATCTTTGAGATTCTTCGTCGTCCTTCTGGGAAGGACTCCTCAGAATGACATTAATAAAGAACCTCAAAGTGTAGTGATTGACGATGGGAAGAGTCAGGGCCGCTCTAAGCCCAACTGGACCTCTCTGCTCACTAGCGTCAGCATCTGCCGGTGAAGTGCTTTGTTACCGGCAATAATCTGCTGTCCGAAGGCGCTCACCGGTTTGCCGGCCCAGTCGGTGATTTCCCCACCCGCCTCCCTCACCAGCAGGATGCCACTGGCCATATCCCACGGATAGAGGTAACGGTGAAGGTAGAGGTCGAACCTGCCGCAGGCGACATAGGCCAGCCCCAGGACCGCTGACCCCATAATTCTCAGCCCAGCCATTCGCGGCCAGATAGCCCTGATGGTATCCAGCATTCGCGCTCCTGCCTGTTGGTCGTAACCCATATCGCAGCCAATGAACGCCCGCTCCATCGAGTCCCGTTGGGAGACGGAGATCGGCCGCCCGTTGAGCGAAGCGCCGCCTCCCTTCCGCGCCACGAAAAGCTCTTCCCTCACCGGGTCATAGGTCAGGCCCAGCAGGACTTCGTCTTGGCTCATCAGGGCGATGGCCACCGAGAAGACGGGAATGCCGTAGACATAGTTGTTGGTGCCATCCAGAGGGTCTACCACCCAGGTATAGCGCGAATCATTTGTCACCGCTGGCGATTCCTCTGAGAGGATGTTATGATCGGGGTATTCGCTCCGGAGCAGGTCAATGACCTTCTTTTCCACCAGCACATCCACCTCGGTGACGATGTTGGCCCTCCCCTCCTTGTAGCTTAACTGCCTTTCACCATGCATATGCTCCAGCAGAAGGCTTCCTGCCTCTTCCGCTGCCTGTGATGCCACCTCCAGGGCAGTTCTACCGCTGCGCGACAGGGGTAAACGGACCAATCATCTCTCCTTTGAAGACAAATCGAGGCAAACGCCAGGGGGCTTTGGCTTGCTAGTTCTCCGGGCCGCTCCTTTTAGCTGTGGCGTCCCAGGCTTTCCCAGGCCTAGAGAAGCCCCATATTGTGCTTCACTTCCCTGATGGTCTCCTGGGCGATGCCACGGATGCGACCGGCCCCCTCCGCCAGCACCTCCCTGACATACTCTGGCCTGCCGGCCAGATCACTGCGTCTTTGGCGGAAGGGAGCCAGGGCGTCGTTTATCTCCTGGGCCAGCAGCCGCTTGCAGTCAACGCAGCCAATAACCGCGCTGCGGCATTCCGACTCAATCTGCTCCAGCCTGGCCGAGTGGAAGGCCCGGTGAAGGCTATAGACATTGCACACCTCCGGATGCCCTGGGTCGCTGCGGAACTTACGGGCCGGATCAGTGAAAGCGGTCATAATTCGCTTCGTTGTCTCCTCGGGGGAAGCTGCCAGCTCGATATCGTTTTTCAGTTGCTTGCTCATCTTCTGCACCCCGTCCAGGCCAAGGATCAGCGGGACACGGGTCAGCTTTGCCTCTGGTTCCGGGAAGGTGTCGCCGTAGAGGTAGTTGAACCGCCTGACGATTTCCCGCGCCAGCTCCAGGTGGGCCAACTGGTCTTCGCCCACCGGCACCACCTCAGCCTTATACAGGATGATGTCCGCCGTCATCAGCACAGGGTAGCCCAGCAGCCCGTAGTTCACGTTTTCCGGCTGCATCTTGATCTTCTCTTTGAAGGTGGGCACCCTCATCAGCCACTGCAGCGGAGTGGCCATGCTCAGCATGGTATGAAGCTCCATCACCTGGGGCACATGCGACTGGACGAAGATGACGCTTTTCTGCGGGTCAATCCCCGCCGCCAGCCAGTCCAGCGCCATCTCACGGATATTTTGCTGGAGTGCGCTGACACCTTCTTTACCCTGGAGGGTGGTCAAGGCGTGGACGTCAACGATGCAGTAGATGCAGTCGTAGTCTTTCTGGAGTTCGACGTAGTTTTGAATGGCACCTAGGTAATTACCGATATGCTGCCTGCCCGTGGGCCGGGCACCGGAGAAAACGCGTTTCCTCATCTATTACGCTGGTCCCTTTGCGGCCTCCATTATAGCATGTTTGAGGTGGTCCCCGAAATTTGGACAGGTTGTTAAGAGCGGGTTCTGCTCCTAGAATAACAAGGGCAGAACAGGAGGAGCAGGACATGAAACAGAGTCGCAGGAAGCACAGCCCGTCATTCAAGGCCAAGGTAGCCCTGGAAGCATTAAAGAGTGAGGAGACAACAGCCGAACTATCCAGCCGGTTTGAGGTTCACCCGAGCCAGATCTGTGCCTGGAGGAAGGCCTCATTGCTCAGTTGTACCAGCAGATCGGCCAGCTCAAGGTGGAGCGGGATTTTTTAGAGAGCAGGTTGGGTCGCTGAGCGT
>JBGOXA010000312.1:0-2805 GCA_041478915.1 Dehalococcoidia bacterium | reverse complement strand
GAGAGGGACGTCTACACGGAAGTGCAGGAGGATACCTCCTGCCGGGGGTCTGAGAGTGTCCCTATGGGGTCGCGATTAATCGAGCCAGTACAGCGAATATCCCCGAGAGAGTGTGCAGAGGGACGAAGTCCCTTTGCCGAGGGTTTGGGGGTGTCCCCCAGCCTCCTTCTTTCCTTTTCCCCCAAGAGTGGGGGCCAGGGGGTTGAAAGCAATCAATGATCGTCACACAGGGCAGTCTTCCCTCTCGACATGCAAGTGAGTGGCAGGTTCCCCGACCCGACGCATGGCGACCCATCGGACGGGCAAATCTGGTCAGGGAACCCGCCACTAATCACGTACCATCGAGATGGCTATCTCAGTCATGGTGATGAAGCAATCTCTGTGCGGCGAACATTGCACCAACTTCGTGTTCACGGTACAGTTATGGGACAAGACAGAGAGTGCGAGGCGTTCCTGAACGCCGAGGCATCTAGAGGTCAATTTTGCACATCACCCATCTGAGCCTGACCAACTTCCGGAACTACCGGCGTCTCGAGGTGGACCTGCCCGCCAGCGCTGTTGTGATCCAAGGTGACAACGCGCAGGGCAAAACCAACCTGCTGGAATCCATCTTTCTTCTGGCGACCACGAAATCCCACCGAGGGGCAAGCGACGGAGATCTGATGCGGCAGGAGGCCATGACTGAGGATATTCCCGTGGCCCGGCTCTGCGCGGGTGCCTGGCGAGCACGAGGTGAGGTGAAGATGGAGGTGGTGCTGAGAGCGGACACAGCAGCGTCGCCCTACATGACCGGTGAAACTGACGCGGCCAGCTCCTCTCTGACGGTGCGGAAGCTGGTTCGGGTGAACGGAGTAGCTCGACGGTCAGCCGACTTGGTGGGGCAAATCAACGTGGTGATGTTCACGGCCCAAGACATTGAGCTGGCGACCGGCAGGTCCGCCCTCTGCCGGCGCTACCTCGATCTGGTGAACTCCCAGCTTGATCGAGACTACCTCAGATCACTGCAGCGTTATCAGAAGGTCCTCGTGCAGCGCAACCACCTTTTGAGGCTGCTGCAGGAAGGCCAGGCTCAGGCGGATCAACTGGAGTTCTGGGACAACGAACTGGTGAAAAGCGGATCGTATCTCATTATGCAGCGCAAACGTTTGGTGGAGGCGTTGAACGGACACGCCCAGGAGATTCACCGGCACATTAGTGGTGGGGCGGAGGATCTGCGTGTGGCCTATGCGCCCAACGTCACGGCAGACGGCAGCATGCCTGAGATCGAGAACGGTTTCAGAGAGGCCCTGCAAAAGAGGAGAAAGAGGGAGACTCTGCAGGGAATGACTTTGGCTGGCCCTCACAGAGACAGTCTCGCGTTCTCCGTCAATGGGATCGACGTCACGAGATTCGGCAGCCGGGGGCAGCAGCAGACAGTGGTCTTGTCTTTGAAGCTGGCAGAGGCGAAGCATATGCAAGCCGAGGTCAGAGACTATCCCATCATCCTGCTGGATGACGTCTTCTCAGAGTTGGATCTGCAAAGAAGAAAGCACCTGCTGGCTTTGGTAACCCTCTACCAGCAGGTGCTCATCACGGCCACTGATCTCGACTGCTTCGAGCCCTCGTTCCTGGCCGAAGCTACGAGGTTCCGAGTCAGCCAGGGCAATATCGAATCAGCCTAGCGATCAACCTTCGGCAGCTTGGCCAGCGCCTCCTTGATCTTCTGTTCCGGGTAAGGATAGTCGACCAACTTGCCGCTGAGGAACTCTTCGTAGGCACCCAGGTCAAAGTGCCCATGTCCGGATAGGCCGAGAAGGATGGTCTTCTTCTGGCCGGACTCCTTGCACTTCAGCGCCTCGTCGATGACGACCTTGATGGCGTGGGATGGCTCTGGTGCGGGCACGATGCCCTCGGAGCGAGCGAACTGCAGCGCACTCTGGAACACTGCTGTTTGAGCCACAGCCCTGGTCTCGATGATGCCCAGCTTTTGGCAGAGCGACACGATAGGTGCCATACCGTGGTAGCGCAGCCCTCCGGCATGTACCGGTGGCGGCACGAAGCTATGGCCCAGGGTGTACATCTTGGCGATGGGCGCCATGCCAGCAACGTCGCCGTAGTCCCACGTGTAGGGTCCCTTGGTAATGCTGGGGCAGGCTTCAGGTTCAACGGCAACCATCTGAATCTTCTTGCCTTTGAGCTTGTCCGGCACAAACGGCAGGAACAGGCAGGCGAAGTTGCTGCCGCCACCGACGCAGCCGATGATGATGTCAGGATAGCATCCGGCCATCTCAAGCTGCTTCCTGGCTTCTATTCCTATCACGGTCTGATGCATGAGGACGTGGTTGAGTACGCTGCCCAGGGAATAGAAGGTGTCTTCGCGGGCGAAAGCATCCTCGCAAGCTTCGCCGATGGCTATCCCCAAGCTTCCCGGCGAGTTGGGGTCTTCCGCCAGGATGTTGCGGCCGACCTGAGTGTCCTGACTGGGTCTGGGCACAACCTTGGCTCCAAAGACCTCCATCAGGATGCGCCGGTAGGGCTTCTGGTGGTAGCTGACCTTCACCATGTAGACTTTACATTCGAGTCCCATGAAGTTGCAGCCCATGGCCAGCGCGCTGCCCCACTGCCCGGCGCCGGTCTCGGTAGCCAGTCGCTTGGCGCCGGCCTCCTTGGCATAGTAGGCCTGAGGTACAGCGGTGTTCAGCTTATGGCGGCCCGCCGGGCTGGTTCCTTCATACTTGTAGAAGATCTTGGCCGGCGTGCCGAGCGCCTTCTCGAGACGGAGCGCCCGGTGCAGCGGGCTCGGCCTCCACAGCCGGTAGATCTGTT
>JBGOXA010000191.1:0-4300 GCA_041478915.1 Dehalococcoidia bacterium | reverse complement strand
TGTGGCTAAGAACGAAGGAATATCGTGCCATGGCTTCAGCTTGGTGGGCTGCTTCGAACATCGCCTGCGTGGCTGAGTTCTTTCGGCTTCAGCAAATCCGGGGCAGAGGATCCCCAACCAGCATGTCAACTATCCGGGAGGCCCCCAGCCTGGTTTTCATCACCACCCTGCCAGGGTTCCGTTGCATCACCTCTCCAATAATGGCAGCCTCCCTTCCGTAAAGGTTCCGGTGAATTAGTAAAGCTGGGGCCGGCATAGATGAATGGCCCCCTTTCTCTCAGCCCGAAGTCTAACATCTTACCTGGACCAGTTTTTGGGGGGCAGCAACTGTCTTCATTATGCCTCCACAGAGACACCCCGGATGATGGTCTCTGGTTGCCAAATGGTCATTGTGTGCATCATGGCATTGAGAATTGTCAGCAGCTTGCGCATGCAAGCTACCAAAGCCACCTTCTTGGCCTTACCTGCATTCAGAAGACGCTGGTAGAAAGCAGAGATGACGGGATTACGCCGCGACGCCACCAGCGCCGCCATGTACAGGACAGCTCTCAGCCTTGCCCGCCCACCCCATACTGTACGTTTCCCGCGCATGTTACCGCTGTCCCGGTTCAGAGGCGCTACACCTACCAGGGCGGCTATCTTGCGGCGGTTCAGCCTCCCCAGTTCTGGCAATTCAATGAGGAGAGTGGATGACACCACTTTCCCGACCCCAGGCACGCTCTTGAGGAGGTTATCCTTCTCACACCAGGAAGAGCTACGTCGGATGCGACGCTCCAGGTCATCATTGATCTCGGAGAGCGCTTCTTCCAGCCACTTGATATGGGTCTCAATGCCCGGGCGGATATCCTCGCTGGCCTGTAAGAGTCGGTTGTGCTCTGCGGTAAGCATCTCAACGAGCTGGCGGCGGCGTGTGAGAAGTCTTGCCATCTCGCGAGCCTTCTGATCCGGCAGGGGCCTTATATCCGGTTTCACCCGCGTGCCGAATAGAGCGAGTATCCGGGCATCAATGGTATCGGTCTTGGCCAAGACACCGATCGCGCGGGCGAAATCGCGTACCTGCCGGGGATTGACGATGACTACTGGCAGGTGGCTGGCCTGGAGAGCCGTGGCCAGGGGCATTTCCAGATTGCCGGTCGCCTCAACGATGATCCCGGCCGGTTTCAAACCACTGATGTGGCGGATGGCCTGACTAATGCCTTCATGGTCATTGGCGAACTGCCGTGTCTCCTCGCAACCGCTGACCGCCACGTCCAGGGTACTCTTGGCAACATCCACGCCGACACAGACTGCGTCCTCTGTCATAGGCTTTCTCTCCTTCCTGTCCCGTCCTTGCGTGATGCGGGCTTTGTCAGCCCCAACAACTGTTCGGGCTCTTCTGGAGATTCGAGCGTGGCGACCACGCTGCCCCACGGTCTTGGGTGACCTGAGGTCAATCGGCCTGCCACGCTCAGCCTCCGGCAGACATTCTACCACTCCGCTGGAGATACAAGGTCATGCTATGAAGTTCTAGTCAATGGCCCCAAGCAAGCTTGTTCCTCTTATAGCCTAGCAGCATCAGAACAAGTTAGTGCAGAGCTAGCAGTTTGGGTTTGAAGTGGCTTGGCGACATGCCGAGGGCATCAATCACGAGTTCTATTAACTGTGATTCGGATGCGTTGAGTATCTCGTAATTGCTGAGCCTGTGTACTTTGTATCCCTGGTTCTGCAAATAGCGCTCTATTTTGAGGTTAGTGGTATACGTTTCCTCATCCACCACCCATTTCCCGCTGGAATCGGGCCGTACATGGTGTGATGGAGAATCTATTTCAACAACGTGTAGTTCGTTCTCGAGAATAAAAAGGAAATCTACACAGTGCGGCACTTTCACTTCATTTTCATGGGGCTCACCATGGGTATATGTGTAGTTGAACCAAACCTTGGGGATTAGAGCTGGCGCTTCTAACGAATCAAGAATAGCTCTAATCATTTTCTTAAGCTCCTTGGCCTCCGGCGATAGACGAGGCTGCTCCTCATACCACGACTGCAGGAAATCCCCAAATGTTTTGCCAAGGTTCCGAAAGCAAAATAGAGCATCTTCTGGGAAATCCATCCAGGAAATAGCTAACTTGTAGTACCCTTCTGCAAACTTTCTTTGGGCAGGTGTGGTTGTACAGCTCAATAGCGTAGATATTAGTTCGCATTCGTAAAGGTCGGGGTCTTTACGCAAGAGCACTCTTCTGAGCGCCAAGCTGTCATCTGATACCAGGGCGTCCCCTGCCCGCAATTCTTCGTATTTCTCGGCAAGCATTGAACAGGGTTCACATGCTGTCTCGCATTCTGGCAAAGAGATACTGGTCCATCTGAGACAGTAGGGGCAATTCTTGGCCACCTTAAATAGACTGCCTATCGTAAAGGTGCCTTTAGCATCCAAATCAGATTCTTCTCGATACAGGTTGTAGTTGTTTTTGCTGAACACAAACTGTCTGCTACCCTCAATAATCGTCTCTACTTGAGGAAGCTTAGAACCAAAGATAATCTGATTTGGTAGATTCAGTGTTCTCATGGCTTGTCATCGAAACTGAACTTATGATGTGGCATCATTCATAAATATCTATAGGCCGGCCAGGTCCTTCTCAATAAACGCCCTGGTTATTTAAGACATTGTACCGCCGCTATTTATGTTATCGCAACAAGATCGTTACAAACCAACCGGGTCAACGTAGACAGTATGTTCTCATGCTCCTGCATAACTTGAGCACCAAGAGATGTCCCCATTCCCTCATCCCTTATTGATATCTACTTCTCTAACTCGTGGTAGGTTTAGGGGAAATCCTCCAAACCGAATAGGCCGTTATCTTAATGCCCTAGCCACAATCTCGGCTAGGTCCAGCACCTGAACTCTATCATCAGCCTTTTTGTCTTTTAGCCCGTCTTCAAACATAGTCAGGCAGTAAGGACAGCAAACGCAAATCGTCTTTGGGTCTTTCCTCAAGGCTTCCTCGACGCGTGCCACATTGATGCGTTTCCCAGTGCTTTCATCCATCCACATTCGCCCACCTCCGGCACCGCAGCAGAAGGATTTGCCGTAGCGACGTTCCATCTCGATCGGCGCCTGGCCAGTAACTGAAGCAGCAACTTTACGTGGGGCTTCGTAAATCCCATTATGGCGTCCCAGATAGCAAGAATCGTGAAACAATACTTTACCTAAGTTTTTGGTCTCATGCAGCTTCAGCTTACCAGCTCTGATCAGATTATCGAGCAACTCGGTGTAGTGAATGGCTTCTAATTCTGCCCCATACTGGCGATAGTCGTTCTTCATGGTATTATAGCAATGCGGACACTGAGTAATAATTTTCTTGATACCCCTCTCGTTGAGCAGCTTGATATTCCCTCTGGCCATGCGGTCGAAAACGAATTCATTGCCCAATCGACGCAGGCTATCACCACAACACAATTCATCTTTCCCCAGGATACCCCAGGAGATACCGCTCGCATTCAGAATTCTGGAGACAGCCAGTGTTACACGTCGGCTTCGGGCGTCGAAAGCACCGAAACAGCCCACATAAAATAAGTACTCAGTCTTGCCTGCTTCAAAAGGTTTGACATCGATTTCCGCGGTCCATTTAGCACGTTCTGCAGGTATGATGCCCCAGGGATTGCTACGCTGTTCCATACTTTCGAAAAGGGCCAATAGTTCATTGGGGAACCTGGCCTTCATCTCCACCAGGTTTCGTCGCATATCAACAATTCTGGGCACATGCTCAATAAACACCGGACAAACCTCCATGCAAGCGCCGCAGGTAGTGCACGCCCAGAGAACCTCGTCAGCTACGCTACCCTCCTTTCCGCCACCAATCAGAGGCAATACCGTTTCCTTCTTCTTGGCAATCAGCGGCCCATTCTTCAACAGGTTGACCTTCATGTCATGGATGACTAGCCGTGGGTTCAGTGTCTTGCCTGTAAAGGTAGCGGGGCACATATCCGAGCAGCGACCGCACTCAGTGCACGAATAAGAGTCAAACAAACCTTTCCAGGTGAATTGGTCTATTTGCCCGACACCGAAGACGTTGCCCTTCTTGAACTCTTCCCTGGGTTGGGTATTAACTTTCGTCAGACTTCTGAAATAGAGGTTGGGAACAGATGTGAGAATATGCATGTGCTTGCTGTACGGCAGATAGTTTAGGAAACTCAGTAGCACTACAGCGTGGAGCCACCAGAAGGCGTTAATGTAGCTGCCCAGGCTTCCTGTATGAACGTGTGATAAAAAAGCAGAAGCCGCGAAATTAGATATAGGCACGTATCGAGCAGCTCCTTCAGTTCC
>JBGOXA010000039.1:0-9476 GCA_041478915.1 Dehalococcoidia bacterium | reverse complement strand
TGAGACTATTGATGCCCGTCAGGCACAGCGGATAGGGCTGGTCCATCGGCTAGTGCCTCACCATGAGGTTCTCTCCGAAGCAGAGAAGGTGGCCAAAGAGATGGCCCGCAAAGCTCCTCTCGCCCTGCGCTATGCCAAAGAAGCAATAAGCAAAGGGCTGGACCTGACACTAGAGCAAGGGCTCAGGCTCGAATGTGACCTGTACATGATTTTGCAGACTACCTCTGACCGTACCGAAGGTATCAAGGCCTTCCGCGAAAAGAGGCAGCCCCTGTTTAAGGGGGAATAACGGATAGCAACTTGAAGTTGAAGCTTGATCTACATACGCATTGTGGTGAGGCAACATCTCTGTATACACCTAACCTGGGCGTTGTAAGCCGGATTGTGGCCGCAGTGAAAGGCCGGGGGTTAGATGGCATCGCCATCACGGAACACTATAACAGGGCTTATGGCTACAAAGTGAAGGAAATGGTAGAACAGCACCTCGACAATGAGGTACTGGTTATTCCTGGACAGGAGATTGACAAGGGAATGTTGCATGTCGTGGTGCTATACTTGCCTGATGACCTTACCTTCAGGTTCATAGCCCACCCCGGCTACCCTCCCGTAAGTAACATCGATTCTCAGATAGATGGCAGCATCCACGGCATCGAACTCAGAAATCCTTTGCATGACGATGAAATGGATGAAGAGATGATAAGAGAACTGGCCCGGAAGCACGACCTGCTCCTGCTGACCAATAGTGATGCTCACTTCCTGAGCGATATCGGCAAATATTACAACGAGATAGAAGTTGAAGAGCTATGCGCCCGAGCCAGAGGATAAGTGACTTCCAAACCATCATCTATGAGAAAGGGAATGGCATAGGTTATGTCACCCTCAACCGGCCGCAGGTGCTGAACATCTACAATCTTCAGATGCGGGATGAGTTATATCAAGTGCTGGGGGCTATCCGAGATGATCCAGAGGTGGCAGTAGTCATCTTTAGAGGTGCCGGAGAAAGAGCGTTCTGTGCCGGAGCCGATTTGAGCGAGTTCCTCACCGCGTCATCTCCCGTGCTTGCCCGCCAGGTAAGATGGGAGCGCGATGTGTGGGGGCTGTTCCTGAGGATGCCTCAGCCACTTATTGCCGCTGTCCACGGATACGTCTTGGGCTCGGGGATGGAGATAGCTCTGTGCTGTGACATAAGGATCGCTGCTGAAGACGCTCGCTTCGGCCTCCCTGAGGTATCCTTGGGGATTATCCCAGCGGCTGGCGCTACCCAAACGCTGCCTCGCACCGTCGGAAGGGGCAAGGCCCTGGAGATGCTATTGGCCGGACGATGGCTCGATGCTGAAGAAGCCCTGGCTGCGGGGCTAGTTAACAAGGTCGTACGTAAAAAGGACCTCCTTGGTAGCGCCGAAGTGATGGCAAGCAAGATAATGTCACTGGCACCGGCAGCAGTGAGGTATGCCAAGGAAGCAATACGCAGGGGAAGCGATATGAGCCTCGGCGATGGTTTGGTTCTGGAGAGGCATCTGGCTTCCCTGCTTCTCGATACGCAAGACGCCCTGGAGGGGGCCAGGGCATATATAGGGGGCAGAAGCCCCAATTTCCGTAATCATTGATTGAGGTGCCTGGGTGGAAGAGCAAATAGACCGCCAGGCAACCCTGATAATCCCGGCCAAGGCAGGGAGGCAATGCCGAAGGTCTTGGAGAGACTGATAGAGAAATCGCATCGGAAATAAACTACAAAGGGGGAAAAAGGAATGAACACTTTGGACTTTCTCAGCATATCCAGCGCGATTTGCCCAGACAGGGACTGTGTGGCATTTGAGGGGAAAAGGTATACCTTCGGCCAGGTAAACGAGAGGTCGAACAGACTGGCTAACGCCCTGGCCAAGTTGGGCATCAAAAAGGGCAACATGGCAGCCATCTTGCAGGTCAATTGCAACCAATATCTGGAGACGTACTACGCTGTAGCCAAGCTGGGTGCTATCCTTTTGCCCCTAAACTTCAGGGCAAAAGAGGATGAGCTCACCTATATGTTGAACAACAGCGAAGCTGTAGCCATCTTCGTTGGCGATCGCTATGTGGATATGGTTAATGCCATGCGACCGGGTCTGACCTCTGTCAAACACTTTGTCTCTATCGACAAAAAAGATGCCCAAATGCTGTACTATGAGGAGCTTATTTCCTCGGCTTCAGCCGAGGAGGTAGTGAGGGACATCAAAGACGAGGATATGACCATCTTGATGTATACTGCCGGCACTACCGGGCGCCCTAAGGGTGTGCCCATGACCCACAACAGCTTTGGTGTTTATGTCCTGGAGAATGTAGACCCAGCCAGCCCCGACGTAGAGGAGAAGAATCTCCTCACCGTCCCCCTATATCATGTGGCCGGGTTCCAGGCGTTGCTGGCTGCTGTGTACGGCGGGCGCACTGTGGTGATGATGAGGCAATTCGAGGTCAAGGATTGGCTGGAAGCAGTGCAAAGAGAGAAGGTGAATCGAGCCATGCTCGTTCCCACTATGCTGAAGAGGGTGATAGATCATCCTGACTTTGCGAAATACAATGTCTCCAGTCTAAGGGTGATAACCTACGGAGCAGCCCCTATGCCCTTTGAGGTGATCAAGAAGGCTATTGAGGTGCTGCCTCATGTGAGGTTCATCAATGCCTTCGGTCAAACAGAGACTGCCTCCACCATTACGACACTGGGGCCGGAAGACCATGTCATCAGCGGCACACCAGAAGAAAAGGAAAAGAAATTGAAAAGGCTGGCTTCCTCTATCGGCAGACCCATGGCCGACGTAGAGATGAAGGTCGTGGACGAGGAAGGAAAGGAACTGCCTCTGGGTGAGACAGGGGAGTTTGTGGCTCGAGGGCCTCGGGTCATGAGCGGATACTGGAAGGATGCGGAGAAAACAGCCAAGGCCTTTACCAAAGACGGATGGCTGCGCACCGGCGATACAGGCTATAGAGATGAGGAGGGTTACTTCTATCTCGCTGGCCGAGGGGACGACATGATTATTCGGGGAGGAGAAAACATTTCCCCTGAGGAAGTGGAGAATGTGCTCTACTCCTATCCCAAGATTGAGGAAGTAGCAGTGATCGGTATTCCGGACCCGGACTGGGGTCAAGAGCCAAGAGCCATAGTGGTCCTCAAGAAAGAGCAGAAGGCCACCGCTGAGGAGATAGTCGAGTACTGCCGACAAAAGCTCTCCAGTTTTAAGAGACCGCGATCAGTGGTGTTCGTAAACGAGCTTCCACGCAATCCGATGGGTAAGGTGCTCAAGCGGGTCTTGCGAGAGAAATACGGGCAACCGTAGCAGTCAGGCTCCCGACAGGTTGGTCGGGGCAATGCTGATCGCTATCAAGAGAACTTAGATGGCTAGCAAAATCTGGGACTATATCGAGGTGCTGAAACCTCGGGAGACCAGTCTGCTTATCTTTATCAGTCTTTGCGCTGCTGTTGTGGCAGCAGGAGGCGCCCCTTCATCGGGGCGTCTCCTTTTTACCCTGGTAACCGTGGCTATGGGCTGCGGCGGCGTCAACGGACTGACCAACTACCTCGACCGTGAAGTTGACGCTCGAATGCAAAGGACGAAACACCGCTCACTGCCTTCCAAGCGTATTGATCGGCCTGAGAAAGCTTTGGCGCTAGCTGCAGCTCTCACGGCGGTTTCCCTTGGGCTGGCGTGGTTCCTTCATCCTCTGTGCTTCGCTGCCGGCCTAATAGGAACCCTGTTTGCTTTAAGCCGGCGGAAAACGGTGGTGTGTCCCTTCTTTGGGGCAGTGGCGAGCTGCTCTCCGGTGGCCATCGCCTGGTTTGCCTTCAGGCCCGAATTTGATCTCCCCCTGCTCTTCCTATGTCTCCTGATCTTTATCTGGGTGCCTATACATGTCTGGAGCGTGATGCTGGCACACCGCGATGATTACGTCGGGGGCGGGGTGCGTTACTTTCCTCTGAGCAGAGAAACCAGTTTTGCCGTAAAGGTGCTCTTCTTGCTTTCGCTGCCTCTCTCGGCGTTGTCTATCGCTGTCTACTTCAGCAGCGATCTGGGCTGGCTTTATCTGGCAGTGGCCGCAGTTCTAGGCATTCTGATGTTCTATGCCAATTCTCGTCTGATAATCACCCGCGCCTCGTATGAAGCCTGGAAGGTGTACAAGCTATCCGCGTTCCCCTACCTGGGCCTGCTCTTCCTGGCTATGGGCCTGGACTCATGGCTGAGATAACCATCCGGATCTCTACGCTGTCGGGCTGCGGCCTTCTTCTGTAAGATAACCATCTGGTGGGGTCACTTTTAGCACGAACCTCTGATCCTTCTTCTTGAGGGTATTAACGTTGACTTGCCCCTCCCTGCTGTACTCATGAAGCAGGTCTAGGTTTGTGTTACTACTAGTCAGTGGTATTTTAGATAGTCTACTGAGTCTTCCCGGAAGAACCTCTGCCCAAGAAGGCGCTGATCAAATCCATTGGCAGAGGGAAGATCACCGTGTTAGTCCTCTCTGTGGCTATCTCTTTTAGCGTTCCTAGGTAGCGCAGTTGCAGTGCAACGGGCTGAGTGGAGAGGACGGCAGCAGCTTGGGCCAGCTTCTCCGAAGCCTGCAATTCTCCCTCAGCATGAACGATCTTGGCCCTTCTGTCTCGCTCCGCCTCAGCCTGCGCTGCCATAGCCCTCTGCATCCCCTCCGGTAACGTCACATCTTTGACCTCCACGGCGCTCACCTTTACTCCCCAGGGGTCAGTCTGCTCATCGACAATCTTTTGCAGCTTGGCATTGATCTTATCCCGTTCCCCCAGCAACTCGTCCAGTTCAGATTGCCCCAGAACGCTGCGCAGTGTAGTCTGGGCGATAAGCGAAGTAGCCCGGACATAATCAGCCACCTTGAGAACAGCGTCCTCAGGGTTTATCACCCTTAGATACACCACTGCATCTACTTTGACGGTCACGTTATCTCGAGTGATTATCTCCTGTTCTGGGACATCCATGGTCACTATCCGTGTATCCACCCTCCACAGACGATCAACAAAGGGGATAATAATCCGAAGCCCCGGCCCTTTAATGCCGATGAATCGCCCCAAGCGCAGGATGACGCCCCGTTCATACTGAGCGACGACTTTGATTGCCGCCGGCAAGGTAAAGAGCAGCAATACAAATACAGCAACAATAGCCCATATAGCTACTACCATTTTTCACCTCCTGCTTGTTTTTTGGTTACCTTTAGTGTCAGCCCCTCGACCTGGGCCACCACTACCTCTTCGCCGACCTCAATTCTACCATCTTCCGCCACAGCATTCCACCGCTCTCCCTCGATGAGGACGGTCCCTTTAGGGTCAAGCGGGGTTCGGGCTACCGCCGTTTGCCCTATCAGGCCTTCCCGACCAGTGGTGACACGGCGTCGGTGCGCCCTTACAATGGCGGTAATGATGAAGACAGCAGCAGCAGTAAAGAAAGTCACCACCCCGGCAATAAGCCCCGGGTGTATCGAAAAAGGGGTACCGCTAAACAAGATGAAGGAGCCCATGACCAAAGCGGTCACCCCCCCTGCGGTGAGCAGCCCAAAGGTGGGGGTGAAGGCTTCGGCTACAAAGAGACCAAAAGCGAGGATTATCAATAACATCCCGGCCCAGTTCGCCTCAAGCACGCCCAGAGCGTAGATAGAGAGGAAAAGGCAACTCACACCAGTTACTCCAGGAAGGATAATCCCAGGGTGAAACAGCTCTATCATGATGCCAAGCATACCGATGCTCAGAAGGATATAAGCGATGTTAGCATCGCTTATGGCATAGAGGAAGCGTTCAATAGTTGTCATCTTGATGTGGTTAACGGAGGCGTCCTTGGTGTTGAGCTTCACCACGTTGCCGCTTTGAAGGGTTACTTCTCTTCCGTCAAGCTTCCCTAGGAGATCCGTCAGGTTGTCAGCCCCCAGGTCAACAAGAGGCGGGTCAAGTGTACTGGAGTCGAGTCCCAGCTCTTGCCAGCCCTCGACTTCGTCCAGCCCCAGTGCCTCCTTGTCGGTATAGGAGGCCGCTTCTGCTACCGCAGCTATGGCGGCTTTCTTATTACGGCCACGACTTTCGGCAATACTTTCGATCCAGGCCGCTGTATGTTGCGTTACCTTCTTCTTCATGGTCTCCGATATCTCTTCGCCAGTGCCACTTACCGGGCTAGCGGCACCAATATTGCTGCCCGGAGCCATGGCCGCTACATGAGCAGCAATGGTGATGAAGGTTCCCGCTGAGCCTGCCCAGGGGTCAACATACACTACCACCGGGACCTTGGCGCTGGTGATGCGGTTCACTATGTCCTCTGTGGAGGATAACAAGCCTCCCGGTGTATCCATGGTAATAATGACAGCCTCAGCACCAATGTCTTCTGCTTTGGTGATACCCCGGTCGATATAGTCGGCAAGAGGAGGAGAGACAGATCCGTCAATTTGGAGCACGACCACTTGAGGCGCAGTAGCGCCTACACTGGCTGTGCCTACAGTCAGAAGGGTGAGCGATATGACAATGGCAAACAGAAAGAGGAAAGGGGTGTTGTTGCGCATGTCGAACCCATGAAGGCCTTTTGTCTAATTATAGCCATATTACCCACCATGCCACAACCAGAAGGGCTTTTGCCTCAGGATCACATGCAATGTTGTCACTGTTACGCTGGCGTCTGGCTTACTTCATGTCGCGGTCGCATCAAGGCAGGGCTAATACGGGGTGGGGATTAGCCCGCCAAGGACGTGGCAGGGGCAAGCCCGTATATGTTTTGTGGCTCGGTTTGGTGGTAATGGCCAAAGCAGCCCCCAGCAGTTATGGTATAATTGCCTTGGGTGTACCATGGCAACGGAAAAGACAGTGGCCACCAACCGAAAGGCCTACTACAACTACACTATCGATCGGACGGTGGAAGCGGGCATCGTTCTTCGCGGTACCGAGATCAAATCGGTCCGGGCGGGCAAGGTAAGCCTGGCCGGGGCTTTTGCTAGGCATGAAAAGGGGGAGCTGTGGTTGTCGAATACCCACATTGCCCCTTATGAGTGTGGCAACCGCTACAATCACGAGCCGACACGCCTCCGGAAGTTGCTGATGCATCGTGATGAAATAAATGACTTGACTGGCAAAGCGGCGGAGAAGGGATATACACTGGTGCCCCTCAGGTTGTACCTCAAGGATGGTTTGGCTAAGGTAGAACTGGGACTGGCAAGGGGCAAGAAGATTTATGACAAGCGTGAGTCTATTGCTCGCCGCGAGGCGGAGCGGGAAATAGATCGAACCTTAAAAACACGCCGCGTTAAGACATAAAGGGGACGAGTGGGTTCGACAGGGGATGGCGTTACAAGGTTGCAGGCTGAGGTGCCGCTACCCTCATAAAACCAGTGGCACAAAATAACTGACGAAGAGTCTGTACTAATAGCAGCCTAACACAAGCTGCTCGTCCATCCTGACCTCTCCTCGATGGGTTGGGAATGGGCGCCGTAAAGTCGAGGTACGTCTGCCTTGAAGCCGATAGGGGCAGCCTAAGAAGCATCGGCTGGCTCAGCCAAACTCGGTTGACAGAGGTTGGCGGAGCGAGAACAAAGAGTCAACTAAGCCTGTAGTACATCTTGGACAAACTCCTCTGGACGGGGAGTTCAACTCTCCCCCGTCTCCACCAGAAACACGACTGAGCCTCCGGGTGAGAATCCGGGGGCTCGTTCATTAAGATGATCCCTGAGCCTTCACGCGTGGTCGCCACCTGGAAGATGGGCCGGAAGGGCGGCTTCGGTTTCACCGCCACACTATGCACTTGTCCTCTTTGGCGTCCACGTACACCGCATCGAGCATGGTCAGTAGAAGCCTCCTGCGCTCGGTGAGGTTGGCCCCGGCCCACAGCTTAGGCAGGTCCTGAATCAGCTTCCCCGCCTCTTCTGCCGCGCTTGCCTGGGGCACTACCAGCGACTCCAACTCCATCTCCAGGAGCCGCTTCTGTCTGTGGTACTCTTCATCGGGGAAGAGACCGTCCACATACGCCTTAGCCATCCGTCGCAGCTTCTCCTGAACGTCCTTACGTTCCTTCTTCACCCTCTGCACCTCATCCTGAACACTGATGATGGCTAGAACCTCTTCCAGCCACTTCGGCCCCAGTTCAATAGCCTCCACTATCCTGCCTGTCTGCACGTCCGGAACATGACAGGGCATTGAAGCACCTTCAGCAGGGCATGCCGCAGTAGGCACAGCGGATAATCCCTCCCAGCAGATATTCCCTCTCTGGCCTGGGGTGCAACGTCTCGGAGCGACCGCTGTTCTTCTGGAGCGTCGCCTGAACTACCTCAAAGACATCCGGGCTGATTAGAGGCTCGTGAGCACCGGGGAGTAACTCCCCCTTGTAGGAGACCTTCCTGACATAGAACGGGTTATGCAGTATTCCCCTTACCGATGCCGTAGTGAATAGGCGAGGACCGGAGGCCAGTCTCCCATCTGCATCCGGCAGGCGATGCATGTTGCGCGTCCTGAAGCCCTGCTCGTTGAGCCAGGCAGCCAACTGGCTCAAGGTGGTAGTGCCAGAAGCATAACGCCTGAATAGCTCTGTCACTACTGGCCCTTCTTCAAGGTGAACATGAACGCCACCCGGATGCTCCGGCTCGCAGCGGCGCTTTCCCTCGCCCTTCTCGCTAGCGGTCCAGCAGGACTCGTAACCAAAGGGGATACCACCCGCATGTCTACCCTCGTGAGCACGCTGGTCCAAACCCTTACTCACGTGGATACCCAGATTATCGCTGGATAGCTCTGCCAATGAGCCTAGCGTCCGCGTGACGAACTTACCCATCGGAGTCGAGTAGTCCGAGATTTGGTTCCGTAATTGACACGAAACCCACGTCATGCTTGCCAAGTATGCTGAGTGATTCCATTGCCACTCTGAGATTCCGTGCCCAACGATCAAACGTATGCACAACCACGATATCAAATTCGTGTTTACTCGCGTCCTCCAGCAGTTGGCGAAAGACCGGGCGGCGGGCGATAGCCTCGACGTGGGCTGATCTGCCCTCCTCCCGATAGACTCTTATTGCTTCCCAGCCTCGGTTCTTGCACAGCTCATGGAAGAGCCGCTCCTGGGCATCCAGGGAATGGCCCTCTACCTTGAGATAGGTTCGAAACGCGCAGATAGGCTACCGCCCTCATGGCTCTCCCTGCTCCTTGGTAATCTTCCTTGTGGCCACCGCCAGGGCTATCTCTGCCATGGTATCCAGGAAGCTGTCTACCATCACCTTCTCGACCTCACTACCCGCCTGTGTGGGTGTACAGTGTATACGTCCGCGTATACTTGTCAAGGGGTTTTCACCACGATGTAGCTGTCAACTTCTTGTCGGTAGAATCCCAGCGAGGTGCCCATCATCTTTTGGGGGTACTTTGGATCATGGTATGGAGTATCTGGGCCCAGGGACGGTCGCTGTGAGGGCCGCTTAGGGCTGGCAGGTTGGCTTCTAGCCAGGTATGATACTTGTCCTGGCTAGGTCCATCT
>JBGOXA010000231.1:0-3558 GCA_041478915.1 Dehalococcoidia bacterium | reverse complement strand
TATCAATTAGAAGAATGCCCGCCTGTTTGATGAGCTGCCCCCCGCACAGAAGACTAGGTTGTGCTCTCAGGTTACCACGGGCAACTTACAATCCTGTTAAGAAAAGTGACTGAAATGGTGGCAATTGGTGCCATTTGGGTTCCAGTTTGGTGGCAAATTGGGGAGAAAAAGTCAGGGGGCAGGCGTTCCGCCTGCCCCCTGACTACGGTTGGTTTCTACGGGGTGAATCAGGTGCGACTGGCGAACTTATAGCCTATCCCCTGCTCAGTGAGGATCATGCGTGGGGGATCGGTATCGTCGCCAAGCTTTTGACGAAGGCGATAGATGCACTTCTTCAGAATGCCAGAATCGTCGGCATATTCCGTGCCCCACACCTTCTCCAGCAGGGTGCCATGGGTGAGCACCTTGCCCTCGTTTCTAACGAGCTGAAGGAGCATGTCGTACTCATGGGGGGTTAATTTGACCGGCTTGCCTGAGAGGAACGCCTCGTGTGTGGATAGACTGATGGTCAGGTTCCCGCTGACGAGGGGCAGGTGGTCCCGATGGAAGCCGACGGCGTAGGCACGCCGGAGCAGGGCATTTACCTTAGCCAGGACATCAACAGGACTTAGAGGCTTGGTGATACAATCGTCGGCCCCGGCCTCCAGGACTCTGCTTCTCTCCATCCGGGTTTCCTGCTCCACAAGAATGACCAGTGGGACATCGGAGAAGCCACGGACTTTAACCACTAAGTCCAGTCCGTTCATGTCCGGTAGACAAAAGTCCGCCATCACCAGATCGGGCGCTTCGGCCTCCACCAACTCTATCCCCTTCGACCCCTCAGCAGCAGAGATGACGATGGCATTTTGCCATCGTCATTGCAGGAAGAAGGAGATATCCTTCGCCACCGCATTGTCCCCTATTACCAGCACTTTCATGGCTCACCCCCCCCCCATTCCATGATATTTTGGCGCTGTCAAGCTGCCAAAATCTCTGGCTCTTCACCCTATGAAACTATGGGCGAAAACCGCTCATCTTGGCGGACGGGCTAACAGCCTCTTGGTGCAGCCCAGGCTGTAAAAGTGCTCTATGTGCTCAGGAAGCTCCCGGAGACAGGCCAACTAGACCCTTCGTTCGGTTGCCCTCGCCCCTCCTGCCAGATTGCCGACGGACACAAGAGAGAGCTCACCATATCAGAACTTCGTATATGAGCCCACAGAGGATACATCATTTGCGGGAGCATGTCAATCACCATAAACTCCAAAAAGAGATAGCATTAGGGATGTAATGCATTCTTAATACTGGCGTAAGGAGTTCTTAATACTGGTGGATTTAGCTGATGGTAAACAGGTGTAGCCCGGGTAGTGAGAAAGATACCGAACGAAAGCATTGGTCATTACGAGCAGCAGGGAGGCAGTTGAGGTACATTCCTCTCGTTTGGGACACGCCGTCCAGAGGCTATCTTGTTTGCCGTTGCCGACGGGAGCGATAGAATAGAGCTAGTGGAGGCGAAATGACGGGATACTGTTGTTCTCCACCTCGACTGGCCCATCAGCCGATGGCTTTGACCTGCTAAAGTAGATTCATTTCTTTTTGCAATGTGTCTCTTGCCGTGGTAACTTAGAATAATTATGAGGTAGTCGAAGGGTGGGTCTAAGTCGTCGGTGAGATAGCAAAAGGCAGTCTCTGCGGTAATCTCTGGAACACAAATCTGCTATGGGGTGTCATAGGAATGGGAATAGAAACTAATATAGGCAGTGACCGGGACTTCGAACTGTGGGCGCTGTTGAATCAGGCCTGTGAAGCGATTGGCAAAGCTAGAGATGATGAACTGAGACAATTCGGCATTACAAGGATGCAGGCGGCGATCCTGTTCACCCTGAAAGCGATCAAGGTTTCAGCGACGCCCGCCGAATTAGCGCGATGGCTGTTTCGAGAGCCTCATACAGTGTCCGGGATGCTGCATCGCATGGAGAAGCGAGGCCTGGTGAGAATAACAAAGGACCCGGCAAGGAAGCACCTGCTAAGGATCGTAATTACCGAGAAAGGCGAGGAAGCTTGCCAGCAGGCAAGGGAGTTAAAGCCCATTCACAGGAGTCTGTCTTGCCTCTCTTCGAAAGAACACGATGACCTCAGGGCATATCTGAAGAGGGTGCGGAATAGGGCGCTGGAAGAGCTCAGAGTGGCGCCTAAGTTGCCGTACCCCTAGGCCCATTGGCACGCCGCGCTCACTCGGTTGAGGGTAGCCTGTCCTCAATTTATTTTCCATGTGTAGCCAAGCCCTCGGGCAAAATGGCCTACCATGCCCAGTGGGGGTGAAGTCAGAATGGTGGGCCGAGCCCACCCTACGGACTACCCCCGCCCATTTTGGCAAGGGACAGAGCTAGCAAAGAGCGTTTTCATCCCAATCGCTGATTTAGGAGGGCACCAGCCCATTGGCACACTCAGGCCGTGCGTGGTATAATCCTTAAAGTCCGCCTCCAGGAAGGTTAGGATTGCACGACACAAAATGAGTTACTCCCTGGGCATAGATATCGGCTCCGTTACTGTCAAGCTAGCGCTACTCGATGGTGATGGCAGGGCAGCTCTGCTTGATAGTGAGAAGATAACCTCCAGCCCGAGGTTGGCAGTCGCTTCGCTCCTTGCCAGGCTGGGCAGAAGCTTCAATCTTCAAGAGATCTCAACTGCCGGGGCATCCGGCTCGGGCAGGGGCATAATACCCCGAGAGCTGAACTGGGCGGAATACAGCAGCTCATTGGCTATCGCTTCCGGACTGCTGCGCTCCTATCCAGAAGCAAAAACCATCATCCAGATTGGCGGGCAAAGTTCCTTCGTCATCACTCTAGAGGATGGTCTGAGAAAGCCCTGGAAGGTGGTATCAAATCCACTGTGCGCTGCGGGCACCGGCAGGTTTCTGGAGCAGCAGGCATACAGGCTGGGAATCAGCCTGGAAGACTTCTCCCGCCTGGCGCTGGAGTTCGAAGACACCGCCCCGAGGATAGCCGCCAGGTGCAGCGTTTTTGCCAAGACTGACCTTATCCACCTGCAGCAAAAGGGCGTGCCAATGGCGGCCATGCTTTATGCTCTCTGTGGCAGCATTGCCCGTATGGTTGTCTCGCTGAAGAAAGGGAGTTTCGAGGAGCCAATCTACTTCGTCGGTGGCGTAGCTGCCAATAGTGCTATTCTAAAGGCTCTCAAAGAGTTGCTCTCCGCCAGAAATGGGTATCAGGTGGATATCATCATCCCCGAAAATCACCTTCACATCGAGGCTTCAGGGGCGGCGCTGCTGGCAAGAGAGTCCAACAGGAGTTCCAGGGTGGCGGCCTTTTCCGGAGACGAGGTGAGGCAGTTCTGCTTTGAAATGCCAGCACTGAAGAAAGACATTGCGCCAGATGGCCGCTGGGCAGCACTGAAAATAAATGCGCCTTTTACGGGTCATCTTGGGGTCGATGTTGGCTCAACCAGCACGAAGGCAGTGATACTGGACGAAGCCGGCAAGACGGTGGTAGCCAAGAGCTACCTGATGACCGCCGGAAGGCCGATCGATGCAGTGAAGCAGGTCTTTGGCAACATTCTTCG
>JBGOXA010000139.1:0-5380 GCA_041478915.1 Dehalococcoidia bacterium | reverse complement strand
CCCGACCTTCCGACTATGGAACGGATACTCAGGATATATTGAATAGGGATATATTCGGCACATGGCTGACAGTAGTCGCAACGCCTGCAGAAAATCTTGTCATGCTGTTTTGTGATTCGCTCAATTTCTTTTTTCTCCGCATCATCCAGTTCCCAGCTCCCTTCATAGACCCCCAAGTTCTCATCAAAAAGCTCCGGGCTCTCCACACCGGGAATGATGATAACACCTGGTTGGGATAGCACATATTTCAATGCCAGTCTGGGGTTATCAATAACACCGCCTGAGAATGATTTCATAGCAATGATGCCTACGTTCTTTCCCATGGCCTTCGGGATGATCTTTTCCTTAGCGGCGGGCTCGAGAAAGCTATAGCAGACCATGATCGTCTCAAAGAGTCCGTCATCCAAGACCCGATCCAGAAGATCCAGGCTGTGACTTGTGATACCGATGTGGTGGATTAGGCCTTGCTGCTTTAACTTCATGAGGCCATCAAGGGAACCTTGTTTTCCGATAATCCATTCATATTCTTCTTTGTCTCTGACGCCGTGTATCTGATAGATGTCAATATAGTCCCGCTGAAGTTCCTTTAGGCTGATCTCCAGATCAGCCTGGACGCCGTCTGCTGTCCTCGCCGCGGACTTTGAGGCCACCACCACTCGCCTATTTGTCCGCTGCAAGGCCAGACCGATCCTCCGTTCGCTGCTGGTATAAACCCTTGAAGTGTCAACGAAATCCACACCCTTTTCAATCGAGTGCAATACCGTTTCAACGGCCTGATCTTCGTCGACTCTCTGGATGGGAATCCCTCCGAACCCAAACCGATTTACCTCTAATCCCGTTTTTCCAATGATGATACGCTCCATATAGCACGAACCTCCTTAATGACTGGATATGTATGTAGTCAGCACAAATGGGATAGTTTGGCTTAGAGAAATAATGGACACTTGAGAGGCCACTGCTCTGCCCCCCTAGCGGTTCTATTGTAATCCCTTCTTGCTTGTAATGTCCTGTTTTCGGCCCTCTAGAATCTCAGGTCTGTCATCAGCCTAGTGAGGACGCGTTTTTGAGGCTTGCCAAAAGGATTAATCGTCTGTATCATTGCTGAGGTGTGGGATGCGGCGTAGATGGGGACAATCCAGACGGCCACGAATGTATTCAGAGGGAGACAGGGCCTCCCCCGTCTCCACCAGAATACATGTTTGGGTTCTCTTATGTTGATCGTGTGGACAGCCACAGATTTCGAGCCTCCTAAGCTGGATCCTGCATGCCTTGATAGTAAACCAGGCTGCGGAGCTGTGGTTTGACCAACGACACCCGCGTGTAGTATAGTCCTGACTTACTGCAGGACTATGGCAAGAGGAAAAGTTGCTCAAGTATTATTCCAAGCGAACATGTTAGAGGGTTATCGTTGAGTCACTATCACGGCTACTCCTGCCGGGTTGGCACACTCACAAGAACAAACGAAACAAAAAGGAATAGATAAGAGAGATGAGAAGATTGACGATTGCTCTTATTGCTGTTATAGGCATTGCATTGTTGGCAGGTCTGCTAGGTTGCGGGGAAAAAGCAGCGCCTACTATCACCACGGCTTCAACACTGCCCACTGGCGAAGTGGGTATTGCCTACTCAGAGACCCTTGGGGCCTCAGGCGGCAGTGGCACATACACCACCTGGTCAATAACGGCTGGAACTCTGCCCGACGGGCTGTCGCTTGACTCTGCGACTGGGGTTATCAGCGGCACACCGACCACGGACGGCACGACCACTATCACCGTGCAGGTAACTGATAGCAAGGGTCGCACCGCGACCGAGGATCTGTCAATCACAATCGCGGTAGCGCCTACCATCACCACAGCTTCGCCACTCCCCACTGGCGAGGTGGGTATAGCCTACTTAGAGATCCTTGAGGTCTCCGGCGGCAGTGGCACTTACACCAACTGGTCAATAACATCTGGAACTCTGCCCGACGGGCTGTCGCTTGTGGCTTCATTTGGCGTTATCCTCGGCACGCCGACTACGGCCGGCACGACCACCATCACCGTGCAGGTAACTGATAGTCTTGGTGGCACCGAGACCAAGGACCTGTCACTCACGATCGCGGCACCGCCTACCATCACCACAGCTTCACCACTTCCCAATGGCGAGGTGGGTATTGCCTACTCAGAGACTGTCGAGGCCTCCGGCGGCAGTGGCACTTACACCACCTGGTCAATAACATCTGGAACTCTGCCCGGCGGGCTATCGCTTGGCTCTTCGACTGGGGTTATCAGCGGCACGCCGACTATTGCCACGACGACCACCATCACGGTGCGGGTGACTGACAGCCTTGGTGGCATCGGGGCCGGAAGCCTGTCACTCACGATCGCGGCACCACCTACCATCACCACCACCTCACCACTGCCTATAGGCGAGATAGGCATCGCCTACTCAGAGGCCCTTCAGGCCTCCGGCGGCAGTGGAACTTACACCACCTGGTCAATAACGGCTGGGACTCTGCCCGGCGGGCTATCGCTTGGCTCTTCAACTGGGGTTATCAGCGGCATGCCGACCACTGCCGGCACGACTACCATCACCGTGCAGGTAACTGATAGCCTTGGTGGCACCGCGACCAAGGACCTGTCAGCCACGATCAGTTGAGAAATAGGCGTGGCACTTTGACAATGACGCTGTGGTGGACAGCACAGAACAGAACTGAACTGATCCCACACCCACGATGTTGCACAGATATACACGGTCACCCTCACAGTCACCGGCCCTGACGGTTCAGATGCGGCAACCAAAACAGACTACATCGAGGTAGGGAATAGCTGCCGCTGTCCTACGCTCCAAAGAAATAGGGGCCGAAGCCCCTGTTCCTCCCCACGAAAAAGCTCAGTTCAGAAGCTGGCAACTCTGGATTAGAACATGGTATCATTGCGCGAGGCTGACCACGACCAGTGCCCGAATCCAATCTCGCGGCTGCTCTCCCATCCGCAGTGGACAAATAGAGCTCCGGACTCTTCCGGTAGTTGGTTACTATGCATTTGCCTGATCTTCTGGCAGGGGAATTGAGTGAAATAGTGCATCGTCAATTAGGAGGATATTGTGCCCAAGCCGTTGGACGGAATCAGAATCTTGGAATGGGGAATATTTCATGCTGGCCCGGGTGCAACTGCCATCCTGGCCGACCTCGGAGCAGAGGTGATAAAGATAGAGCAGCCAGGGCTAGGAGACCCTATAAGGCTTTTGTCCCGCTTTGGCAAGGCTAACGTCAGCATGAAAGGAAGAAGCCTTTTCTACGAAGGGGCTAACCGTCATAAGAAGAATATCACCCTGAATCTGGACACGGAGAAAGGCAGGGAGATTGCCTATCGCCTCGCCGCCAAGTCCGATGTCTTCATGACAAACATACGCCGGAAAGGGGTGGAGAAGTTGAGAATGACTTACCCGGCACTCAGCCATATCAACCCCAGGATCATTTATGCCACGGTCTCGGGCTACGGGCCGCGTGGCCCTGAGAGCCAGCAAGGTGCCTTCGATTTTCACGGACAGGCGAGGTCCGGGATGATGTACTGCATGGGTGAGCCCGATATGCCGCCGCTGCTGCTCCACTTCGGGGTGATAGATCAAGCCACCGCCATAATGGCCAGCCATGCCATCCTGACTGCTCTTTTCGCCAGAGAGCGCACGGGGAAAGGCCAGGAAGTTCATGTATCCATCCTCGGCTCTGCCCTGTTCCTGCAGTACTTCAATGTCATGAATGCCATGGTAATGGGGCAGCCTGTGCCCCGCCATGAGCGCCGCTCCACAGACGCATTACGCAATTACTATCAGTGCCAGGATGGCAAATGGGTGTGCATCACGGTGTCGTATCAGATGAGCGCATGGGAAGACTTCTGTCGGGCCATTGGTCATCCAGAGATGGCGAAAGACCCCCGGTTTGAGACCAGGGAAAGGAGATTCGAGAATTGTGAGGAACTGATCGCTTTACTTGACAGTGTGTTTACTACCAGAACGCAAGAGGAATGGCACCGTCTCTTTGTGGAGCACGGTATATTTGCCACCCGTATCAATAGCTCTATGGACCTCAGATATGACCCCCAGGTGCTGGAAAATGACTATCTGGTCAACTTTGACCATCCGATCTTCGGAAGGAACCTGATCCCAGGCTATCCAGTCCATTTCAGCGAGACGCCAGCCGATACCCGAGGGAGGGCTCCTGAGCAGGGTGAGCATACCGACGAAGTCCTGCAAGAGATAGCTGGGTACAGCGCCAGTGAAATAACACAATTCAGGGATGACGGAGTAGTCTAGGCTTGGATTTGCCAACGTCTGGTGCATTGATTTTCTTACCAGACATTGTACGGAGGGAGAGGGAGACACTGTAAATGGAAAAACTGATCATTACAGCAGCTTTGACCGGCGGGGTGACCATGCCCACCCAAACGCCCTATCTGCCCCTAACCCCCGAGGAAATAGCCACCGAGGCCATCCGGGCGGCTGATGCTGGCGCTGCCTCAGTCCATACCCATGCCCGTAACCCAAAGGATGGCAGGCTAACTTCAGACGAGAATATCTTCCGGGAGATCGCCACCAGAATAAAGCAGAGGAGTGATCTGATCATTTGCATGACCACGGGAGATGGGATAGGCGCTAGCGCAGAGGAAAGGCTAAGGGTGGTGCCCGCTTTGAAGCCGGAACTGGCATCGTTCAACATGGGCTCAATGAACTTCTCTATCCATCCGATTGCTGCTAGTGTAGTGTCCTCGTAATAACCATACAATATGTCATTCCGTGCTTGACACGGAATCTACCGTACGTACCTTCTGGATTCCTGCTTTCGCAGGAATGACATGGGTAGCTTTATTGTTAAGTCTTTTCAGAGACACTACACTAGTGCTTAGTTGCGGAAATACCTTTACAAATATCTTGAGTGCGTTCAGCTTTGAGCCAATGTCGTAACATTTGCGCAATTAGGCACTAGTGCTTAGTTGGAGAAATCCGCGTTCTCGGCACCGAAGCTAAACATTACCTGAGTGAATCTGAAAGTGATTGCGCTGATTCGTGCAACTAAGCACTAGCAACCCTAACGCAATAGATCCTGTGATTGCTGGTAACTGACTAAATGTTGAATGTCCTGATGGCCTTAGTCTGTTGATGAGTCCCTTTCCCCCAAAAGACTGGAGGGCACTTCAGAAGTGCCCTCCGTAAGTCCTATCTTTGTTGGCTAGACCTCATCGATTCTAGCTCTCAAGTGGCTTATGCCACCTAAATATAGGTTTCCAGCCGCCTACTGGCTTTGGTCCCCCTGTCTTCATCAGGCAGGGGACTACTCCTCAGTTTGCCAGACACCATACCTTGCATGGAGCTCCATAACACACCTCCCGATTTTTTCGGATGG
>JBGOXA010000201.1:0-4024 GCA_041478915.1 Dehalococcoidia bacterium | reverse complement strand
GAATAAGTTTATGCTCAATCTCAATGGCGATACGGTTGCCGGAGAGATAGCTGCTGCCCTTGCTGCTGAGAAGCTGATCTTTCTTACTGATGTCGCTGGTATTCGTGATAGCTCTGGGCAATTGCTTCAGCGTCTTTCTCCAGAGGAAGCGAAAGCTCTGGTCACCACTGGTGTGGCTTCGGGGGGGATGATACCCAAGGTAGAAGCCTGCCTGCGGGCTCTTGCGGCTGTTCCCGTGACGCGGATCATAGACGGCAGGCTGCCCCATGCCCTACTTAGGGAAATAGAGGGGAAGGGTGATGGGACCACTATCGCCTGATTGCTTGGATTGCTTGAAGAGGTAGTCATGGCTAACTGGCAAGAACTGGAACGGAAGTACTACTTTCAGGTTGTGAAGCGCTTGCCGGTCACCCTGGTTCGTGGACAAGGGGCAAGGGTGTGGGACGATACAGGTAAAGAATACCTTGACTTTACTGCTGGCTGGGCGGTGAATAGCTTAGGCCACTGCCATCCGGCAGTGGTCCAGGCTTTGGCTGACCAGGCTAATACCCTGATCCACACCTCAAACCAGTTCTACACGGTGCCACAGATACGCCTGGCACAACTGCTGGTGGAGAATAGCTGCTTTGACAGGGTATTCCTTTGCAACAGCGGTACTGAAGCCAACGAGGGAGCGGTAAAACTGGCTCGCAAGTATGGCAAGCTCCACCTCGAAGGGGCCTTCGAGGTTATCACTACTTTCAATTCTTTCCATGGTCGAACCCTGGCCATGGTGGCTGCTACGGGCCAGAGGAAGTTTCAGCAGCCCTATGTCCCTTTACCTGCCGGTTTCGTCAATGTGGAGTATGACAGCATTGAGGCAATAGAGAAGGCTACCACCAGCCAGACGTGCGCTATAATGGTGGAGGCCATACAGGGCGAGGGGGGAGTCATTGTTCCCGCTGAGGATTACCTGAAGAAGGTACGGGACTGGTGCGATCAGAAGGGACTTCTCCTTATCCTGGACGAGGTTCAGACGGGGATAGGACGGACAGGTGCGCTTTTTGCCTACCAGCACTCTGGCATTGAGCCTGATGTCATGACCTTGGCTAAGGGGTTGGGGGGTGGAGTACCCATTGGTGCCCTCCTGGCTAAGAATGCGTCAGCCGTTTTCGAGATTGGTGACCATGGCTCTACCTATGGCGGCAATCCCCTGGCCTCTGCTGCCGCTTTTGCCACGTTGAAGTTCATTCTTGACAACGATGTCCCAGCTAAGGTTAGGCAGGTGGGACAATACTTCACTGGCAAGCTTGAAAAGCTGAAGTCAAAGTTCGACTTTATTGTGGAGGTGCGGGGTCGAGGGCTTCTGCAGGCTATGGAATTCAACAGGGAGATTGCGGACAGCCTAGTGATGGCTTGCTTGGAAAGGGGCTTACTGGTTAACGGGGTAAAGCCCAATGCTTTGCGGTTCATGCCTCCGCTTATCATCGGTGAGGAAGAGGTTGATCAAGCGAAGGAGATATTACAGCAGGCTCTTGCCAGCTTCTCATAGCTGGTAGCTAGGTATTCCGCTTGCTCGCTGGGGAGCATCCCAGTGACCACTTGTGATAACCCGCGGCTATGCAGCATTCAAGCAGGTCGCCCTTTCTGGTATACTGATTCTGGCGGCAAAAGGGGCTTGGTCGCAAAGGATAACGGTCTGACACCTGATATCTTGGATAGCAGAGAACAGTCTTTGGGGAGCAGAGCTTTGGCCGCTGGGATTAAGAGAATCATTTAGGAGTGTTACATGTCGGAAAAGGTGGTGCTAGCTTACAGCGGTGGTCTCGATACCTCGGTAGCTATCCGGTGGATCAAGGAAAGATACCACATGGAGATTGTCGCTCTCACCGTCGACGTAGGAGGCCATCGTGATCTGGCTGCCACGCAGCAAAAAGCGCTGAAGCTGGGGGCAGTGAAGGCGCTAGTAGTGGACGCCAAGGAAACCTTCGTCAATCAGTTTGTCTTTCCTGCTCTTCAGGCTAATGCTGTGTATCAGAGTTCCTATTCCCTGGCCACGGCTCTGTCGCGCCCGCTGATAGCCAAGCTGCAGGTGGATATTGCTCGGGATGAAGGGGCATCTGCCGTAGCTCACGGCTGCACCGGGAAGGGAAACGATCAGGTGAGATTTGAGGTGAGTGCCGCTGTCTTGTCTCCACGCCTGAAAGTCATCGCCCCGGCCAGGGAATGGGGCATGACGCGGGAGGAGACCATTGCCTATGCTCAAAAGCATGACATCCCCATACCAATCACCGTCAGCAGCCCTTATTCCATTGACGAGAACCTGTGGGGGAGGAGCATTGAGTGCGGTGTTTTGGAGGACCCCTGGGTGGAGCCACCGGAGGATGTATTTGCCTGGACGAAATCCCCTGAAAACGCTCCTGACAAGCCGTCCTATATTGAAATTTGCTTTGAAAAGGGGATCCCCACCAGCCTCGATGGGCAACGGATGGATGGGGTTAGCCTTGTTAAGAAGCTAAACGAGGTGGCTGGAACGCACGGAGTAGGCAGGGTTGACCATATCGAGGACAGGTTAGTGGGCATAAAGTCGAGAGAGATCTATGAGGCGCCAGCGGCGACTGTGTTGCTGGTGGCACATCAGGCCCTGGAGGCCATGACCCTGTCTAAGGACCAGTTGAAGTTCAAGCAGAAAGTGGCCAGCGAATATGCGGATCTGGTCTATAACGGGCTGTGGTTTGGTTCCTTGCGTCAGGACTTGGACGCCTATGTGCGAAGCTCGCAACGCCACGTCACCGGGTCGGTCCGTTTGAAGCTGCACAAAGGCAGCTGTAGGGTGGTAGGGCGGAAGTCGCCTTACTCCCTTTATCGTCATGAGCTGGCCACCTATGACCAGGGCGATCTTTTCGATCAGGCCGCTTCTCCGGGCTTCATTCAGATCTGGGGCCTGTCAGCCAAGGTACAGGCGCAGGTACAGGCTGAGGATGCTCCGGAGCAGCAGGCTTCCTAATCTGCTGAGATAGCCTATGGGGTTTTTTGGGCGACCAGTCACTGAAACGGAGAAACACTATAGGGAAGCATTGCGCTGTCGCCGCCGCGATAAGGCGTTCAACCTCGGTCTAGCGGTGTGGCATTTGAAGCAGGCTATTGAGCTTCAGCCTGGCAATCCCCTGTTACACTTTGAGCTGGGACGGGCCTACGTAGCGGTGCCGTTGCTGGCAGTGACACGCCGACTTGATGGCAGTTTCAAAGTCAGCGAATCGGCTGACATGGCCATTGCCGAAGCAAAAGAGGCCCTTAGACTAAAGCCCGATTATGCCGAAGCCTACCTCATCCTGGGCGAGGCCTATATGTATCTCGGTGAGGCAGAGAAGGCATCAGAGGCTTTCGGTGCTGTGTTTCAGCTTAGCCGTAACCAGAGGCTTCGCTTTTATGCACAGCGGGAGAGCCGACAGATGGAGCAGGGGCTTGGCAAAAAGCCACAACCTGAAGAAGCGAGGAGATGTCTTGAGCAGGCGGTAACCTATCGAGACCAAGGAGAGTACCGCCGGGCTGAGAAAAAGTTGGATAAGGCGCTCAAGCTTGCCCCCGACTGGCCCTGGATGTATCATACCCTGTGCAGCCTGGGGGGCTAACGAGATAGGCTTTAAGGCAGGTGCCGAGACCAGATTTTCAACATGAGGCACTATCAAAGAGTGCTTACCGCGTGTCCTTCTGAAGGCAAACAAGCAAATGAGTTTACGAAGTCGCTTCCGTAAAGATGCTGATGAGCTGGTGAAGCAGTATACTGCCTCTATTCCCTTCGACCAGCGCCTCTATAAGCAGGACATCGCTGGCAGCATTGCCCATGCCAAAATGCTGGCCAGGCAAGGCATCATCCCGGAGAAGGAGGCGGAGCTTATCATCATAGGGCTGGTCTCTCTCAGGGAGCAGATCGAGCAGGGGACATTCAGCTTTGATCCCGCACTGGAAGACATCCACATGAATATCGAGGCTCGCCTGACCGAGAAGATAGGCGACATTGCGGGGAAGCTCCACACTGCCCGCT
>JBGOXA010000303.1:0-2880 GCA_041478915.1 Dehalococcoidia bacterium | reverse complement strand
GGAGGAGGTGATGAATTGAAACTGAGGGGCAAGGTGCACAAGTACGGTGCCAACGTGGACACGGATGCCATTATCCCGGCTCGCTACCTGAACACCTCTAACCCTGACGAGCTGGCAAAGCACTGTATGGAGGACATTGATAGGCATTTTCTGGACAAGGTCAGTCCCGAGGATTTTATTGTCGCCGAGACCAACTTTGGCTGTGGCTCCTCCAGAGAGCACGCCCCTGTAGCCATCAAGGCCGCGGGTATCTCCGCCGTTATCGCCAAAAGCTTTGCCCGCATCTTCTTCCGCAATGCCATTAATATCGGCCTGCCAATCTTGGAGTGTGACGAAGCGGTGGAGGAGTCAGACACCGGCGACATCCTGGAGGTCGAGCTGGCCAGCGGTGAAATCAGAAACCTCACCAAAAACAAGCTCTTTCGGGCCAAGCCCTATCCTGATTTCATGCTGGAGCTCATCTCGGCTGGAGGGCTTGTGGAATACACCAAGAGGAAACTACGGGCAGAAAGGCCCATCGAATGAAGTTTGAACTGGCGGTGCTGCCTGGCGACGGGATTGGCCCGGAGGTAGTAGCCGAAGCGGTGAAGGTCCTACAGGCGATTGGCAGGAAGTTTGGCCACGAATTCAGCCTTCACTATGGGCTTGTGGGTGGCACTGCCATTGACCAGTCCGGGGCAGCTTTGACGGCTGAGACCTTGAAGATGTGCCAGGAATGCCATGCTGTATTGCTGGGGGCGGTGGGTGGCCCCAAGTGGGATAGCCCGTTGGCCAAAGTGCGCCCGGAGGATGGCCTCCTGGGACTGCGCAAAGGGCTGGGTCTCTTTGCCAATCTCCGTCCGGTCAAGGTCTTTCCGATGCTTCTCAATTCCACCTCTTTGAAGCCCGAGGTTATCAGGGGTGTGGACCTGGTAGTGGTACGCGAACTTACCGGTGGGCTTTACTTCGGCCGGCCCAAGAGGCAGTGGCGCACCTCCAGGGGTAGACGGGCTGTGGACAGCATGGTCTACTCTGAAAAGGAGATTGAGCGCATCTTAAGGGTAGGCTTTGAGATAGCCCGGAGGCGAAGGAAGAAGCTAACCTCTGTGGACAAGGCCAATGTCCTGGAGACCTCGCGGCTGTGGCGGCAAATGGCTATAGAGCTTTCTCTGGAGTATCCTGATGTCCAGTTGGAGCACATGCTGGTGGATGCCTGCGCCATGAGACTGATACAGCGCCCCGGTGACCTTGATGTTGTGGTGACCGAGAACATGTTCGGCGACATATTGACCGATGAGGCCTCCATGCTGGCTGGTTCCATGGGGATGCTGCCTTCAGCTAGCCTGGCAGGGGTGCCTGGGGTGGGAAACAGCATGACCTTCGGTCTATATGAGCCGATTCATGGTAGCGCCCCCAGGAGGGCAGGGCAAAACCTGGCCAACCCTATTGCCACCATCCTGAGTGGCGCTATGATGCTGCGCTATTCCTGTGGTTTAGAGCGGGAGGCGGAGGCTATTGAGAGGGCAGTCACCGATGCCCTGGAGCGTGGCTATCGCACCTATGATATCATGGAGGAAGGGAAAACCCAGGTCGGCACGAAGGAGATGGGTCAGGCAATCATAAGAAGTATAGAGGCATAGGGCTGTGAGTGGAGCAGCTTTCAGGACAGGCATAGCCAACATGCCTCTGCACTACGGCAAGGCGCCACTCTGGCTATTTCAGCGGATGGTGAAGCTTGCCAGAGAGATCACCGTTTTCATCGTTGTCGAGTTCGGGCCGGAGGAGATGCTGCGCCGCATGTCAGACCCGTGCTGGTTTCAAGCCTTTGGCTGTGTGCTCGGTTTTGACTGGCATAGCAGCGGCGTCACCACCACCGCCTGCGGTGCTCTGAAGGAGGGGCTGAAGGGTCTGGAACCAGACCTGGGGCTGTTTGTCGCCGGTGGCAAGGGAAGCACCTCAAGACGTACTCCCGCGGAAATAGAAGCCTTCGGCGATGCCATCTCTGTCGATCCCTCCCCGCTGATATATGCCAGCCGGATGGCAGCCAAGGTGGACAACGCAGCTCTTCAGGATGGCTACCAGCTTTACCACCACGTTTTTCTTTTCACCAAGGGCGGCTCCTGGGCAGTGGTTCAGCAGGGAATGAACGAGGTCAACCGCTACGCCCGCCGCTATCACTGGCTGGGTGAGTCGGTGGCTGACTTTGTTTGCGAGCCTCATGCTGCTATCTGCTCCCAGGGGCGAGGGGAGGTGCTGAACCTGGTGGCCAACGAAAGTAATGCGGCACGAAGCACTATCACCTCCATAGCCACAGAGCAGCCGACAGAGGGAGTCCTGAAGGACATAGAAAGGCTGAAGACGCTGGATCTCCCGCGCCGACACTACATTTCCGTACAGGATATTCACCCTGACAGGCTGAGCAAGAGTCTGGTAGTCATCTATGAACGGCAACCGAAGGGCTTTGAAGAGTTGCTCAGCATCGAGGGCGTGGGGCCGAAGACCGTTCGGGCGCTGAGCCTGATCTCGGAGCTGGTCTACGGTACCCCGCCCAGCTTTCGGGACCCGGCGCGCTACAGCTTTGCCCACGGCGGGAAGGACGGCTATCCCTTCCCTGTGGATCGACAGACATATGACCGAAGCATCCAGCTTTTGGCCCAGGCGGTACAAAAGGCAAGGGTTGACAACACGGAGAAGAGGGAAGCCCTGCGCCGGCTGAATACGGCATTCAGATGAAGTGAATAACCCCTCAGCAAGCTGAGGGGCATCTTAGGGAGTCTCGAACATGCGCATTTGTATTGTAAGGAGAAGGTTTCCTCGTGGACCTGATATTTAACCACCCTCCCCCCAGATGGGGCCACTTTCCTCCCGCCAGCAAGCTGACGGGTATCCAGTGGAGTTTTC
>JBGOXA010000042.1:0-9105 GCA_041478915.1 Dehalococcoidia bacterium | reverse complement strand
GGCCGCCAGGTCCGGTGTGGTGGAACCGGGCTGTCACCATCACCTCCTCGAGCCCAGTAGTCCCCCGCTTACTCATGGAGGGGGCAAACCCAACAGGCTGGCCAGTCTCTGGGTAACGTAATTATTTAGCTCGTAGCCCTCTGGGAGGGGGATACCGGCTTTCCTAATGATCTTGTACATCCTAAACATGGTCACCCCGAGTCTAACGCAAGCCAGAACCTCGTTATAGAGGAGGTTCCTCACCTTCCACCCGGTCAGCTCTTCGTAGCGCTGTACGGTCTCTTCTCTTCCAGGGGTGCCTTCCAGCGGGGGGATACCGCTGGACTCAGTGTTGGCCCACTCAAGGAAGAAGAGCCAACCCAGATCGGACTCGGGGTCTGCCAGGTAGGCTATCTCCCAGTCCGGCACCGCCCGTACCTCGAAATCTGGGCCGTAAAGGATGTTAGACATTCGGCTATCGCCCCAGCACAAGGTGATATGCTCGGGGGCATACTGGTTTTCCTTAAGCCATTGCAGGGCAGCCTCCAGGATTGGCTGAGGTTCTTGTGGATCTTCCTTGACCCAATTGAGGTACTGCTTGTAGTAGTCCAGGAACCCATCCAGGAAGCCGATACCTTCCTTTGGAACGCCAAGGAAGGAAAGGCTCAGGTTTCTCCAATCAAGCTTGTGGATTTTTACTATGGCCTCCACACATCCCCACCACATCTTTGCCCGCTGCTGGGGAGTGGCATCATAGTAAACTCCAACGGAGTGGTACGACGGGTAATCGGACGGGGCGTTCCCCTCTATCTTGCCCATGATGTAGAAGGGGGCGCTGAGTATACTCTCGTCCCTCTCCAGCCAGCAAACTCTGGGCACGGGGATGTTAGTTCCCTGCAGGTGCTGCATAACGCCGACCTGTCTCCTCAGGTCGTAGTCGGGGAAAAGGGGCGACTGCGGGGGGCGGCGGAGCACCATCCCCTCCGACCGGTGTTGTCCAGCTTCATCCCAGCTCAGGTCAAAGAGAAAAGTTTCGGTAGAATTCCCGGACTCCGGTCGTTTCAGGTCTGATATAGATAGGTTCTCGGCCTGGGGCATCTTTTTTCGCAGCCAGGGCATAACCTTTGACCGTATTTCCGATAGGTTTGCCTCCCGTGGAAGCATCGTACCTCCATTCCCTGGATTTCTCCCGGGCTTACACACTGAAACTCTGTAGCATCGCTAAAGCGCCATCTGCCATACATACCGGAGGTCTGCCCGGTAATCTAGGCCGCTGGCATTGTGGTCTGTCCCTTGCCTCTCCTCTTAGTAGCCTTGGTAGCCATACCTGGGATACTTGCCAGCGAAAAACATCTCGAAGTTTCCGTAGCCAACCTCGTCGCCACAGCGCACTTCGCACCACGTCTCGGTGAGGGGGTCATTCCAATTTTTTCTCAACACATCCGGGTCAGTGACATCCACCTTGAAACCGTCTATATAGGAAGGGCCCTTCCAAATGCCGGACATATAATCCTTATAGTACTCATACCCGGCAGGCGCGGGGTAGTAGGTACTAAGGGGACGTATCGAAATCTCCCTCTTGGAGCCATCGACGGCGTTAAGGATTACGCGTCCAGACTTTATCAGCCTGAGGTCGGAGCGGAACTGGAAGTCGTGCTCCACGCTCACTAGCTTGAGTACCTCTCCCTCTCTCTTGCTTCCATAGGGATAAAACACCCAGCCTTCGAAATGCCAAGGCTTACCCTCCCAGTCCTCTCTTACCGCAAAGTGAACCAGCCACTTTCCGAAATCGAAGATGCCCATGCAGTAGAGGACTCCCGGCGGGATCTCCTCCGGCTGCGCCATGGGATCTCGTAGGGTACCCCCTCCAGAGCCGTGTCTGACACCCCAGGAATGGTCCCTGCCTATCCGCCATTTTACCTTGTCGACCTCATAAGTCTTGCCCTCAACTTTCAGCCAGCCGCTCGGCCTGCCCACCTGATAGTAGCGCCTGGCGTCCTCTCGCACCCGGCCCCGCGATCGAAAGAACATCGGTACCTGCTCGTAGGGGGGGAAGTTCCCCTCAAAGTCTATTTGGAAGCTGAGGCCGTACTCATTCTCACCAAGGGCCACCCGCACTTTCTTTAGTGGCTCAACAACCTGGTAGGAAAAAGGGCCAACCCTGAGATCGGCGGTTTCGGGACGGAGCTCGCGAGAAGCCCTGACAACGTGTGCTGTTTTGTTGTCAACGGTCACCATGCCATAGGCATCCATGATATTCCGGTTAGCATAGCGGGCGAGGCCGGTCACGAAGTTCATCCTGCTCGAAGTGTCGAAGGCAAAAACCACTATCCTCTCCGTCCACTTCGGGTCGCTGGGCTCCACGTGGTCAAAGGTGGACGCAAACTGATGGCAAAGAAGCTCGTCATCTTTGGTAAGCATAATTCACCCCTTTCCGTTTTCTTTACTTTTTACACTTTACACTATCTTCTGCTGTCCCGTCATCTGCCAAAGGGCAAATTTGAGGGCACGCAAAACGAGTGCTGGATGCTGGGATTCGACTAGCTAAAGGAGACCCAGTTGCCTGGAGCGCGCCAGCGCCTGAGTACGACTATGGACATCCAATTTGCCGTAGATGTTCAGGAGATGAGCCTTTACGGTACCCGTAACCACCACGAGTTCATCAGCAATCTGCCTGTTGGATTTGCCCGCTGCGAGCAATTGCAGCACTTCAAGCTCGCGCTGACTTAGCAGTTCCACGGGAGACATGGCAGTACGAGTGGAAAGCGTATCCTTACGCCGTGGCACGCCAAACAATGCGAGGAGTTTTCCGGTATATCGCGGCCGAATTCCTCGGCTTGTGGCGTGCCGAAGAAGTTCGGCCATCGGCTGGCCCTCGTCTACGAAGATTCGTACATAGCCCTCCGGCTCAGCCAGCGAAATGGCTCGCTCCAATTTGCTGAGAGCCTGATCCAGTCTACCTTGCGCTCGGAGGGTGATCGACTGCAGGATCAGAATCTCGATCACGGTGCCCATTCTCCCGTGCTCCTCCGCCCTCTCGCGCAAACGCTCCAGTAGCTCGGGTAGATCATCAAGCTTGCCTCTGGCGATGTGCAGCCGAACGAGTGTGAGGTATTCGAACTCCAGCACGAAATCCGGCACCTGGTGCAAATCGACTCCGGGACTTTTCCTGAGACTAGCCCAAAGTTCAGCTTCTCTGATGTCGCCCGTCGCTAGCGACAGTTGGGCGCGCCACGCATCGGCCATCCTTGATATCATCATGATGTTACTGGAAGCTGAGGCAATGCCCTTTACCTCGTTGAGTGCCTCCGAGACTGCTGTTGCTTGTCCGACAAGCTGTGATAGTACGGCAAGATCAGGGATAACCATCCCGCCAATCGTTATTGGCAGCCCCTGTTTGCCTAGTTCGATTCCCTTTATGACGTAGCGTACTGCTTCATCGATCTCATTCCACTGGTAGAGCACGTAGGCCAAACATATGTGGGCGTAAGCGGTTGCCGGCAGAGGCTCCCCGCCTCCCCACTCAGCACCGAGGCAAACCGCCTTTCTGCAAGTCTCGGCTGCCTGATGCAGGCGTCCCTGTTTTGCCTGGATGTCCGCTAGATGGCCCATAGCGACGAGCGTGATGTAAGAATTGCCTGCCTCCTGGCCGCATAATATGGCCCGGTCCAAGTAATGAGTTGCCTTCGTCAGTTCTCCCATCAACCAGTACGCGAGACCGAGTTGGAATGTCAGCGTACAGAGAACCGCTGGCTGGTCGTCTTGCACCTGTTGCAGCATCTGATGGCCAAGGCGAACGCTGCCCACAATGTCTCCCCGGCTCAGGGCCAGCCATGCGCGCAAAGTGCCCAGGTGAATTCGAGCTCTTAGATGCACTGTGGCGGGCTCAGCCGCCCCATCTATATGACCACACGACAATAGTGATTCCGCAGTGTCTATGAGGGATTCGGCAACATCCAGTTGCCCACCTGTCTGGTGAACACTGGCAAGGCTGATGCAAAGCCATGGCCGAGACCTGATCATTTCCATGGGTAGTTTGGACAGCCATATCCGAGGCGCGGACAGTCTGCCTGCCGAGATGAGAGGTACGGCAACCGACTCGATCAGGTCGGCGGCATGGTCAAAGTCCTTGGCTGCCAGAGCATGGTGGATAGCTTCGTCTGTTAGGCTTTTACGCTCAAACCATTCACTCGCCCGCCGGTGTAGAGCCGAAAGTAGATCGGGCTGTACCCTGGCGAGCCGTCCTTGCAACAGGTCAGCGAAAAGGCGATGGTAACGGAACCATGTCCTGTTGTCATCCAACGGGAGAAGTAGATTGGCGTGTTCCAGATGCTCGAGCTTTTCCTGGCCATCATCATGCCCGGTGACAGCATTGCAAAGAGGGGCGCTAAGGCGATCCAGAATCGAAGTCTGCATCAGGAACGACTGGACGCTAGCCTCCTGGCGCTGAACCACTTCCTCCATAAGATAGTCCTTGATATGACGGTGCGTTCCGTTGAAAGACTTGACAAACTCATTGATGTCCGTCCGCCCCTGCATGGAAAGCGCGGCCATTCCCAGGCTGGCGATCCAACCCTCTGTCCGGGATTCCATGACTTTGATGTTGTCATGGGACAAACCCAGGGCCATCACTTCGTTGAAGAAAGCCGTAACCTCAGAGATCGTGAAACGCAGGTCAGTAGTGCGCAGCTCGTTCAATTGGCCTCGACCTCGCAGGCGACCGAGTGGGAGCGGCGGATCGTTGCGGGTAGCAATTGCCAAGTGTCCTTGCGGGGGCAAATGATCGATCAGAAAGGCAAGATCTTCGTGCACGGATCGGGCGGTGATCTCATGGTAGTCGTCGAGCACTAATACAAAGACCTGCGGTTTTTCGGCCATCTCGTTGATCAGCCTCGCTAAGACTGCCTTGATGGATGGCGCCTTGCGGGTTTTCAGCATGGCCAAGCATGACTTGCTGTAGTCGGCGATAATGGGCTCAAGAGCCGCAATGAAATAGGTCCAAAAGCGGTCACGGTCATTATCATCTCTGTCCACGGACAGCCAGGCAAAACGTGGGCGAGCCTTGTGGATTCCACTCTCATGGCTGCGGACCCACTCGCTCAGTAACGTCGTCTTGCCGAAACCAGCCGGAGCGGAGATAAGCGTCAGCTTGCAGCCTAGCCCTGCGTCAAGCCGCGCAACGAGGTGGGGCCTCCGCACCAACCCCGGTGGAACTGCTGGAATGTGAAGTTTAGTCGTTAGCAGCGATTCGGACATGGCAGCCCATCTTGGCAGGGGTATCTGAGACTAGTCTCGACCCGGAACTACTACAGGCTCTGCGTGAGCACGATACGTGTCGATGGCAGCATGGACGACCGTGTCATTCTGCTCGGAGTTCCGTCGGTGCTATCCCCAGCGGCCAATATATCATAGCGGTGAGTTGCGTGCAAGAGCGCTGCAACGGGGTTGGAAAGCAGGATAATGCTTGCAATACAAGGGTTCTGCTCGACTCCGGCGAAGTAGCCCTGACAGTGCTCATGCGGAGAGAAGAGGAGCCCCATTTTGGGGATGGAAATGGGGCGATGGGGGGGAACGTAGCTGCGAAAGCGCCTGGCGAACCGAAGGCTAAAGCGGTGATTAAGTAGCTCCAGCCTGAATGACTTGGTGCATCACAATGCTGTGAAGGGGTGAATAACAAAAACCATGATTGACCATGTTACACTCCAGGCCTACGTTTGACTTATCCATCGTGATATGCTATAGATATAAACCGAAGACTGATGAGGTTATTGGCCGATAGCTAAAGCAGTACGTGTCAACCAGCAGATCAGGGCCAGAGAGGTTCTGGTGATTGGGGAAGACGGAGAGCGATTGCGCGCTATGCCCGTGGCCGAGGCCTTGCAGTTGGCCAGGGAGCGGAACCTGGACTTGGTGGAGGTTGCCTCTACCGCTGTTCCTCCGGTATGTCGCCTGCTCGATTACGGAAGATACAAGTATGAACAGGCCAAGAAGGAGCGGGAGGGACGGAAGGGACGGAAGGCTTCTGTTGTCCGGGAGGTCCGTCTCAGACCGAGGATTGGAGGTCAGGATCTCGATTGTAAAATCCGGCTGATAGAGCGGCTGGTTGCTGAGGGAGACAAGGTGAAGGTAACAGTAATCTTCAGGGGTAGAGAGGTTACTCGCCCTGAGTTAGGCAAAAAGATATTGCAAGAAGTGCTGAAAGGGCTGAAAGACAAGGCTGTTGTTGATCAGCCGTTGGCGGTAGAGGAGAAAAGTTTGAGCTTGTTCTTTGCTCCACTTAAGGCGACGGCGACCAAGAAGTCTGTTGCCGAGGCTTCCGATGCCTAAGATGAAAACACACAAAACGGCCAAGCGACGTTTGCGCGTCACTGGCAGCGGGAAGATTATGCATAGCAAGGTAGGGAAGAGCCATCTGCGACGCAAGAAGGCACCACGTGTTAAGCGCCAGTATTCTCGTGATGTGGTGCTTGATCCTTCGAATGAGAGTCGCATAAGACGGCTTTTGCCTTACGGATAAGGGAGGTTACTTGCCGCGGGTCAAAGGTGGAATAATTACTCATCGTCGGCACAAGAAAGTATTAAAGCTGACCAAGGGACATCGGGCGACAAACCGCAGTCTCTACCGGCGGGCCCATGAATCGATGCTTCATGCGCTGAGCTATGCTTATCGCCATCGGCGGGAGCGCAAGGGAGATATGCGCCGCCTCTGGATTTGTCGTATCAATGCTGCTGCCCGGTTGGAGGGGATGCCATACTCTCAGTTTATGAATGGCTTGAGGAAAGCCCAGGTAGAAATCGATCGCAAGATGATTGCCGAAATGGCTGTAAACGATTCTCTTGCCT
Source organism: Dehalococcoidia bacterium (assembly GCA_041478915.1). Classification (GTDB taxonomy): domain Bacteria; phylum Chloroflexota; class Dehalococcoidia; order UBA2247; family RBG-13-53-26; genus VGOE01. Next base: position 2,283 of record JBGOXA010000042.1, on the reverse strand, counting down.
TCTCGCGCTTGGTAGCAGTGGCCAAAGGGGAAACCGTAGGCGCATAACCAATGCTCGAAGAGCTTCAACAGCTCAAAGCCAGAGCCATCACCGAACTCGATAGCATAAAGAACCTTAAAGAACTAGAGGAGTGGCGAGTTCGTTTTCTGGGTAGGAAGGGCTCCCTGACCTCCATCTTGAGAGGGATGGGGGGGCTGGCCCTTGAGGAGAGGCGGGCGATAGGGGCTGCGGCTAATGAAGTCAAGACAGCTTTAGAAACCAGCCTGAAGGAAAAAGAGGAGTCTCTCAAAGAGCAAGAGCTAGCGGTTGCTCTGGAACAAAGCCGTGTCGATGTAACCTTACCTGGCTATCCCATCTGCCTCGGTCGTCTTCACCCCACTACTCAAATAATGCGGGAAATCTGTGCCATCTTTGTCTCCCTGGGTTTTCAAGTGGTGGAAGGTCCTGAAGTGGAGTGGGACTATTATAACTTTGAGGCATTGAATATCCCTAAAGATCACCCAGCCCGCGATATGTGGGATACTTTGTGGATAGACACCCCGTCTGACGAGAAGCCCATGCTGCTCCGTACTCATACTTCGCCAATGCAGATAAGGCTGATGGAAAAGACGCGGCCTCCCCTCAGAGCAGTGATTCCGGGCAAGGTCTATCGCTATGAGGCCACTGATGCTACTCACGAGTCCATGTTTCATCAGATCGAGGGATTGGCGGTAGACCGTGGCATTACTATGGGTGATCTCAAAGGGACATTGTTTGAGTTTGTTCGACGCCTCTTTGGAGAGCAGCGCAAAGCACGGTTCCGCTGCGACTACTTCCCGTTCGTTGAGCCGGGTGTTGAAATGGCCATCGACTGTCTCATGTGCCAGGGTGCCGGTTGTCGTCTGTGTGGTGAGACTGGCTGGATTGAAATCCTGGGCGCGGGGATGGTTCACCCGGAGGTCCTGAGGAGGGTAAACTACGACCCTGAGGTCTACAGTGGTTTTGCTTTCGGTATGGGAGTAGAACGAATCCCTATGCTCCGATACGGCATCGAGGACATTCGCCTTTTCTATGGCAATGACTTGCGCTTCCTGAGGCAATTCTAACCTAGCGCGGCTTTTCGCTGATTTTCGCTGACCAGAAATGAAGATCTCTCTTAATTGGCTCCGAGAGTATGTTGACATTACCGTGCCTGTCAAGGAACTGGCACGTAGGTTGACTATGTCTGGCAACGAGGTGAGAAGTATCCAGATCATCGGCCAATCCTGGGACAACGTGCTAGTCGGTCAGATAGTGGCGGTGAAGCCTCATCCGAATGCGGATCGGCTCAAGCTGGTCACCGTAGATTTAGGCCTGGAGCGTTGCACCGTGGTTTGTGGAGCCCTCGACGTTCGTGTGGGCGATAAGGTTCCCCTTGCCAGAATGGGGGCTCAACTGATTGATAGCCATACTGGAGAAGCCGTTCGACTCAAACGGGAAAAGATTAGAGGCATAGTTTCCGAAGGTATGGCTTGTTCCGAGAGGGAATTAGGAATCTCTGACAGCCATGAGGGGCTGATGGTCTTGCCGCCGGAGGCACCGATAGGCGTTCCTCTGGCTGATTACCTTGGTGATGCAATTCTTGACGTTGATGTGACGCCTAACCGCCCCGATTGCCTCTCCGTAATAGGGATAGCCAGGGAGGTAGCGGCCTTAACCAGACAGGGGATCAGGCTGCCTCCATTTCCCTACGCAGAGGAGGGACCAGCTATAGAGCAAAAGGTTGCGGTGAGCATTGCCGACGTTGACCTGTGCAGTCGCTACTGTGCCAGCTTAATCGAGGGTGTCAAGGTAGCTCCGTCTCCCCCCTGGATGCAACAAAGGTTGCTTGCTTGTGGTATGAGGCCCATAAACAACATTGTCGACGCGACAAATTATGTCATGCTGGAGTATGGGCAACCTCTCCATGCCTTCGATTTTCGCCGGATTGGAGGGGGGAGGATCGTCGTCCGGCGAGCCTCACATGGGGAGCGTATCACCTCGCTTGATGGCGTGGAGCGAATTCTTAGTCCAGAGATGCTGATAATTGCCGATAGTGAGATTCCCGTAGCCATCGCTGGAGTGATGGGAGGGGCAGACAGCGAGGTTATTGACATAACTACGTCAGTATTGTTGGAGTCGGCCAATTTCAATCCGGTAAGCATTCGACGCACTTCCAGGAATTTGAAGCTGCGCAGCGAGGCGTCCCTGCGCTTTGAAAGAGGGATCAACCCGGAACTCACCATGCCAGCGCTTAGGCGGGCTACGCAATTGATACTGCAACTG
>JBGOXA010000216.1:0-3798 GCA_041478915.1 Dehalococcoidia bacterium | reverse complement strand
GGAAAGCCGGTAGTGCATACATAATCGCAGTCCTTTAGAGCCTCTACCTCATCACTCCAGAGCACTGTGCCCACTGGAGCTGGGAAACCGCCAACATAATCGAACTTATCCGGGTGAGCCTGCCAGTATTCCCCGATCGCCGTTTCTATGTCTTCTACGTCGGGTGAGTCCCAACCTACAAAGCCGAGCTTGGGGATTCCTTTGGAGTATTCCCAGTGCTCTTCGCTGACCCATCTCAGGAGGGTATTGATCTCATAACGCGGAGGACAGCTAGTGTTAAATACCCACCCCGGGGGCACTATCGCCGGCATGGTGCTGGCCAAGGCCATTATCGGGACCCTATCCTTCTCTGCAAAGAGCCTTAATGTCTCTGCGGTTGTGGACAGCGGGGCGATAATCAACTCTGCCCCTCTCCCTCTAAGCCAGTCATATCCAGGTACATCTCTGGACGGGTCGGACCTGTTGTCCCAAACAACCACCTTTATCTTCACCCCTGGGATAAGGCCCTCGTCGTTGTAGTACCTGGCTACATCCATCATCGCAGAATGAACAGGTATGAGTGCCGATGAGGCTGGGCCTGTAGCGTCGGTGAGTTCACCTATGGTGATGGTCACCGGTTCCCCACTTTCGCTGAGGAAGTCGTCTATACCTATCCCACCCATTACCTTCACCAACTCTTTATCCTGGTCAACATTAACATCTTCGTAACTTTCTGCCTCTAAGTCGTCCTTGATTTGATCTACAGCATTCCCGGCACTATATTCGTCATCAAACTTCAATATCGCTGTCATCTTCAGAGTATCTTCATCTTTCTTCCCAAGGGACATACCTCCAGCCCTAAGACCTTCATACTCTTCTTCTATTATTTCCGTGAGTGCCTCCCCTGTCCCCCACATCATGACTACTCCACCAGGCAGCCTGGCCATCACCTCTTTGGCATCTGGGTTATCTTGCAAGGAATCCTCCCCTTCCTTAATTACCGTGATGCAATGTTTGACAGCATCCACGCTTCCAAGAATAACGAGGTTCCACATCAAAGACACCCACCAAGTTTCATCGGGGCTTTGCCACACCTTAACATCGTGATACTCGTTCTCATCAAAACCGAAGCCACCTAGCTTATCCCTCAACTCATTCAAGTCGAAGCGGCCATCAAGAAGCAATAAATTCTCTCCACTCCCGGCAATGCGGTCTACATCATCAACATTTATGCCGCATCCTTCCAGTGCGCCCTCAACATCGCCCATCATATCATCGTAAATGTCTTTCAGGTCTTCATCGCCTCGCAGTGCCTTGATATCTATGAAACTGAAGCTGCTGGAGGACGCAGCTATCATGTTCATCATACTTGCCGCCCCTCTACCTCCCCCGCCACCGCAACCCATACTGGCACCAAGCACGGCTAGCACGGCAATTAGAACAACGACTGAGATGACTCTTATGAGTTTCACTTTATCCCCCCGCCAACGAAGGTTAGGCCAACGGCGTCTGCCAGATTCGATCTGGCCAGGCTGGCTGCTCCAATATCATATCATACCTCACCTGCACCTGGGCATTCTCCAGCGAGAATTCCTCGATGATCCCTATACCAACCAGAACCTTTGATATCTGCTGCATCGTTTTAGGGCTCAAGTCGTCCAGGAAGGAAGCACCGGGTATGAGGATTTCTATTAAAGGTTCGTCGAGTGGCGCCCCTGGCCCCTTACGTTCGTCCATGGCATAGATCTTAATGTAAACATCCCCCTTAGTAAGACTATAAGAGTCCCTGGAGACCCACTGGCCTTCTGGGGTTGTCCATCCTGCGTAGCCGCTGACCGAGACATCCCATCCCAGCCCTTTAGCAGTATCAACTATGTTCAGGGTAGCCACATCCTTATTGCCCAATAGGTCTATCAGCATAGTTGGCCTGGGCTTATCCAAATTTCCCCGCAACTCCACCCTGGCATTCTCCAGCGAGGATTCCTCGATGATCCCTATGCCGAGCAGAACCTCTGATACCTGTTCCACCGTTTTCTGCCTCAAGTCGTCCGGGTTCAGGGAGGAAGCAGGAGGGAAGATTTCTATTAAAGGTTTGTCGAGGGGCGCATCCAGCCCTTCACGAATGTTTTGGGGCTGGATTACAATGTAAACATCCCCCTTCTTCAGAGTATAAGAGTTCCTGGAGACCCGCTGGCCTTCTGAGGTCGTCCATGCTGAGTAGCCGCTGACCGAGGCCTTCCACCCCAGCCTTTTGGCGTCATCAACTATGTTCAGGGTGGCCACATCTCTATTGCCCAATAGCTCTATCACTCGAGTTAGCCTAGGCTTACCTGAACCGCAAGCGGCGCCGCCGACCAAGATGAGGACCAATAATAGTGCCAGAATAAGCTGTCTGCTTCTTTTCATATCCCTAGTCTCACTCCTACCCGGTGTCTCTACTGATCCATGCTGGAGGTGACCAGTGAAGTCAACCCTCCTAGACTGTTTCCGCGCTGCTTGCAGCTATGTTGCATTGACCCAGCCAATAAGATCGTCCTGGTACTGGCCTTCTCCATCGAGGCACTTACCCTTGAACTCATATACCGGGACGACGTACTCCTGCTCTTCCGGGGCAGGCTCAATCCAGTAGGCTAAGGATATTTTCTCTACCACCACCTTCTGGCACTCCGAAGGCGTAACATATGAACCCTTGCCAGCCATCAGATCCTGGTATGCCTCCTGTGGAGCCTTAATAGAAATCTCCTTGTAGGCCTCTGTTTCCCTCCAGACCCTATACAAATCTACCACCTCTCCCTGGTCGCCAATGCGGACCCCAAACTTAGCTCCTGTGCCGGTGACTGAAAAGCGATCAATTTCATAGCTAAACCTTACCAGCAGGTGAGCTACATACGAACCCTCCGGCCCGCTACAGGTACCTCCTTCCACCACCTCGCTAACATAAACGCCAGCAGGCAACAAGCCCGCCTCCGCCAGGAACTGCGTTGCGATTTTCCCTGCCTCTTCATTTGAAGGCAAGGTGGGGGGTGCTGGCGGATAAAGCTTATCTGGCATCAGAAGCGCTACAGCCCCGGAGTTGACCCAAACCATGAGCTGCCTCACTTCTCCGCCACTTTCATCCAACATGGCAATTTTGGTGGCGTCGTCAATGAAACCGGCGCTTCCCTCAAATCCCAGCTTCCTGCCCATTTCTATCACTTTTTCAATAGTGACATCAGGGGCTTTCGCCTTATAGACCATCATCTCATTGTCCACCGCAGGAAATTCCGTAGCCAGTTCAAAGGTGATATCCTCTGCCATTCCCGAAGCAGGAAGATTCACCTGAAAGGTCTCCCGTTCTGCAACGCCAGAGGTTCCCTTTTCCCCGCGGCTGACTAGGTCTGCATACAGGGGATAGAAACCACCCGCCACAACCATAAGCCCGACAAGTATAATCACTATTAGTTTTCTCATGGGCATCTTCACTGCCTCCTAACCACCCCCTGCTTCGGGAATGGCACCGCCCGCCGTGGTAAACATGGTCTCCGAAGAATAATCTGACCAGACACCCCGGCTATCTTGATACCTCACCCTCCAGAAGTAGGTGGTGAAATAGTTTAACGTGCCGGGTGGTATGCCAATTTGAGTCAGATGAGAAGTGTCAATACCGCTGTCAAAGATGGGACTGAAATAGTCCCCTGTAGCTTCTCTTATCTGCCACTGGGAGGCAACGTGGATATTTCCTGAATCAGGCTCAGAGAACGGCCCTGACTTCAGGGTGGGAGTCAAGCTGACATTCCTAAGCCCGTCACGGGGCGAGGAACATTCTGGCTGGTTGGGAGT
>JBGOXA010000284.1:0-3015 GCA_041478915.1 Dehalococcoidia bacterium | reverse complement strand
GACCCAGGCAAGGGGCTGGCATGGTAGGCTTGTTAAGCGTCTTCGAGAAGCGATAAGGCGGAGAATGGTAGATGTGTGGCCCTATCTCAGGATGTTCGAGGATGACATGAGTGCCCCGGTGGTTCAACTGAGGGTCTGCCACCAGGTCTTCGCCGCTCTCTACTACGCCTGCGGGCACTCCTGCTGCCTGCATTCGTTTCATTACCTCCTGCGGCGGATATTTGACCGTCCATTCCTCCACGAACGCGTCCATCTCGTCTTCGTTTTCCTTTCGGCTCAGGAACGTGGCGAATCTGGGGTCTTTCGTCCACTCCGGATTGCCGATGACATCGCAGAAATTTTGCCATTCTTCGTCACTGCATACAGTTATAGCGCACCAACACTCGCCTTCTCCCTTACAGCGGTAGACGCTGTGTGGTGCAGTGTAGGCAGACCGATTGCCCATGCGCCCTAGAATTCGCCCGTTTATCATGTAATCCATAATGGGCGGTGCTAGGAATTGGGCACTGCATTCCAGTTGGGAGAGTTCTATATACTGTCCCTTGCCGGTCTTCCTTCGGTACATAAGAGCTGCGATAAGAGCGGTCACCATGTGCGGAAAGGTGAGGAAATCGGTAAGGGCTCCGAAGGGCACTGTTGGCTCTCTATCAGGCCATCCGGTAATCTGGGTGAAGCCACATAGCGATACCCCGACCATCCCATGCCCCGGCATCGTACTGTAGGGACCCGTTTTACCCTGTAAGGCGGTGGCGACGTGAATGAGGTCTGGTTTCTCCTTTTTCAAAGTCTCATAGTCTAAGCCCCACTTCTCCATAATACCGGGAAGGTGGGCATCGGCAACCACATCGGCCCAGTTGTTGATTATCTTTTTGGCGACCTCCTGTGCTTGGGGCATCCTCAGGTTAAGGGTTATGCCATATTTGCTGTCGTTATAAACGGCGAAGAAAGCACTGCGGTTTATACCCGGCTGCCAATCCTTGTAAGGAGCGGATACTCTACAGATATCAGGTCTGGTATAGGACTCGATATGGATCACCGTTGCACCCATGTTGGCCATGAACTTCATGGCAATAGGCCCTACCCCCAGCCAGGTGAAATCGGCAATCTTTAATCCTTCGAATATGCGCTTTTTCGCCATTTATTGCCTCTTCATTTCACGCTTCCACAATAGTTCAAATGGCTCCGGATTCCTTAAGCAGGCGCATCTCATCTTTGGAGAAGCCCAGCTCTTCCTCATAGATTTCCTGGTTATGCTCCCCGATTAGCGGGGCACGCCTCCATATCCTCCAGGGAGCCTCAGTTATCTTGTAAGGAGCGCCTGCATACGTGATAGTTTCACCCAGCTCCGGATGTTCTACCTCTACATAGAAATCCCTGTCTTTAAGCTGAGCGTTCTCCGCCAGGTCTTTGGTGGTGCTCACGGGGTAGATTATCATCCCTTTTTCTCGCGCTTTTTCGTATATCTCAGACTTCGTCTTGTTGGCAAAGAAGTCAATTAGACTATTTTCCCAGGCATCCACCGTTTCTTGCGTCAATGCCCAGGCATCTACCTTCTGCATCCAGTCCTTGGCTCCCCAGTCCTTTTTATCCTCAAAAGCACCCAGCATTTTCTCCTCCGCCATCCATTTTATTAATGGTGGCATAGAGATTGAAGCTAACTGGCCACCTGCTATTAGAAAGCCCACGTACCCATCTTTGCAGGGAAAGGCGAGCCTGAACAAAGAGGTACCCATTGACCGTTTGGAACCGGCGCGAAACAGGTTGATTTTCATCACGTCCCAGAACTGGACCAACAAAAGCGTGGTCCATAACACAGCTTCCTGCATGGAGACGTCAACTTGCTGCCCCTCTCCCGACATCTCTCGGTAGTAAAGGGCCGCCAGTGTCGCTGAGGCAGCATGGCAGCCCGCAACTAGGTAACAATGGGGAAAGCTGACTTGACACGGAGGACGGTCATCATCTCCCGTAACATATGCCTGCCCAGCCATTGCCCAGCCCACCAGGTCGTCGGCTTTCCAGTCTTTGTAAGGTCCTGTCTGGCCGAATGAGGAGATGGAGGTCATAATAATACCTGGATTCAGTTCGCTGAGTGCAGCATATCCCAATCCCAGACCATCCATGTATCCTGGGAGGAATGACTCCACAACAACATCGGCAGTCTTGACCAGCCGCTGGAATATGTCCTTTCCATCGGCAGTCTCGATGTTTAACGTTATGCCTCTTTTGCTTGTATTATAGGCCCACCAATAAATACTTTTCTCCGGGTGAGCGATGTCTTTATAGAAGGGGCCAATGTTTCTGGTGGCATCTCCCCCCGGTTTCTCGAGCTTTATGACATCAGCCCCTAGGTCAGCGAGTATCTTTGCGCAGTAGATTCCCTTGTGGTCAGTCAGGTCAAGGATGCGGTAGTCACTCAAGAGGCCTTCGCGTTTTTTCTTCTTTGCCATCATGCATTATCCATCTCAACTCTACTCGCCCATGTTCTCAAGCCTGGTACAACAAAATGGATTCAACGTTCGTAAACATTGCTAGAAGCCTGGCCATAAGTTACTTACCTTTAAACACAGGCTCTCGCTTCTCAAGGAATGCTGTGGCTGCCTCCATAAAGTCCTCGGTATTCATAAGTTTCTCCTGCGACTTCTCTTCGCGCTTCATCTGCTTTATCATATCGGTCTCGGCCATCGCCTTATATAAGTCCGCCTTGGCCATTGCTACGGCCAGCGGCGGGTTCTTTGCTATTTTCATTGCCAATTCCTTGGCTGCCTTCATCAGGTCATCATGCGGCACGACCCTGTTCACCAATCCTATTCGTTCAGCTTCAGCAGCATCGACCATGTCACCTGTAAATATCATCTCACATGCCTTAGGCAGCCCCACCACGCGCGGTAGGGTAAACGAGCCTCCGGTATCGGGTACAATCCCTCTCTTGACAAAGACCATGCTGAACCTGGCCCTATCGGAGGCAATCCTGATGTCACAGCCCAGAACCAATGAGAACCCAGCACCAGCCACAGG
>JBGOXA010000017.1:0-12943 GCA_041478915.1 Dehalococcoidia bacterium | reverse complement strand
GTATCCTCGCAGGCTATTCGACTTCAATTTGGGAGTCCTGCGCTGGACCTGGCGGGTGTGGTTCTACGGGCTGGGTGCCGGGGCCACCGATCGGTACCCGCCATTCACCCTCAAGGCCGTCGACTACCCCGCCGATCTGGACGTGCCTTACCCGCAAAAGCTGTCCCGGGGCTTGGTGCTGATAAAATGGTGGCTGTTGGCCCTTCCGCAGTACATGGTGGTGTGCATTTTGGGTTACCTGATCTTTATGATTACCGGATTCGCCCAACTAGCAGTGTTTCTTACAGAGAGGTATCCTAGGGACAAATTCGATTCAGTTCTAGACATGAATCGCTGGGTGTACCGGGTAGCGGCGTACGCAGCTCTGATGACGGACCGATATCCGCCCTTCCGTTCTGGCGAGTAGGTAGCTGGATAGGGTGGCCTCCACACATCCGAAGACTTGCGGGTGCCAAGTGTCCCACCTGATCTAAGGCAGCCATCAGATTGAAATCACGTGGCAACGCCTGTCCCGGGTGTCCCCATATTCAAACCACCTCGTCATGAGAGACTGTTTATCAACGTATTCGTGTTATTCTGATCTTTCCGCAAGGAAAGAGAGGAATCTCAGAGATTCTTCGTTGTCCTTCTGCGAAGGAGTCCTCAGAATGACATTAGTAAACAACCTCCTCATGAGCAGCTTGACAGACCGGTTTGTGTGGTTCATACTACGGTATGAACATGGTATGAAGAGGTGGCATTATGCGTAAGACGGCTAAGATTGCTATCAGCCTTCCTGAGGAGGTGCTTGCCGCAGTGGAACGGGAGCGGATGGGCAGGGGAGAGAGCCGCAGCCAGTTCTTCCGCCGGGCAGCGGAGGCCCTGCTGCGCCGCCAGCGGGAGCAGGAAATGGCTGATCTGTATCTACGGGCGTACCAGCGAGTGCCTGAAACAGAGGAAGAAGTGGAGGCAGCGCGTCGCGCCGCCAGCAACATCCTGGCTGAGGAACCCTGGGAATGAGGCAAGGTGAGGTCTGGTGGGCAGAGCTAGGGCCGCCCGCGGGACTCCACCCCGTACTGCTCCTCTCTCGTGACGAGTCCTGCGCCATTCGTTCTCTGGTTATCGTGGCCTCAATTACCACCCGCATCCGCCATACCCCGTCCGAGGTGTTCTTGGGAGCTGATGACGGAATGCCCCGGGATTGCGTGGCTAACTTGGATACTATTACCACTATTCCTAAAGACTGCCTCCGCAGCCGGCTGGTCGGACTGAACGCTCAGAAGCTGCGGGAAATTGACACGGCTATTCGCTTTGCGCTGGGTCTAGAGTAAGAAGGCATTTCACATGGATAAGCGCTCATTTCTGACGGGCAGCTCCTCAGCAACACAGGACCTCGGTAAGAGGATAGGGGAGAAACTGGGCCCTGGAAGCGTTGTGGCCCTGATAGGAGAACTGGGCTCTGGCAAAACGTGTTTCACCAAGGGCCTGTGCGCCGGGCTGGGCATACCCAAAAGGTTTGTCACCAGCCCGACCTTCGCCTTTGTGAACGAATACCAGGGCAGGCTTCCCGTGCTGCATCTGGATTTGTATCGGATTGAGGGTGTGGACATGGCCCTGGAGCTGGGTGTGCTGGATTTACTGCGACAATCGGAGTCTGGCGTGGCTATAATAGAGTGGGCCGACAGGATTTCGGCTCTCCTCTCTGACAGTTATCTTGCGGTGAACTTCTCCGTTCTTTCTGCCAGAAGGCGGGAAATCGTGCTATCGGCTTTTGGCGAACAGTTTCGCAGATTGCTTGGTGAGTTGGATGGCGATGAGAATACTATCCTTTGATACCTCGGGGCGCTTTGATGCCGTGGGGCTGATCGATGGCCACCTGGTGCTGGAGGACTTCGTGGCGGAAGCCGAGGGCAACTCACTGGAGGACATAATCCTTAATGTTGATCGGGTCCTGACAAGTTCGGGCCTTACCATTGCAGACGTCGATGGCTTGGCAGTCGGGATGGGGCCTGGGTTCTGGACGGGGGTCAGGGTGGGCATAACCGTGGGGAAAATCCTGGCGTACGTCACCAACAAGCCTCTTTGTGGCATATCGTCTTTGGACGCCCTGGCGTACCAGGCCAGGGATGTCCGTATTTTGCTTTGTCCCCTGGTTGAGGCTGGCAGGGGAAACGTCTATGGTGGGTTATACCGCTCTGAGGGCGAAACGGTGGCCAAAGAAGGCGAGTATTCTGCCGGCCCCATTGGAGGGTTGCTGGAGAAAATCAAAGAGCCGGTACTGTTCCTGGGAGAGGCAGTGGAACTACATCGCCAGACTATATCTGAGGAGCTTGGCCCTCTGGCTAGCTTCAGGGACTCAGGTGGGAGCCCGAGAGGCTCGGCGATTGCTTTGCTGGCCCTGTCTCGCTTTGAAAGGGGTGAGAGTGATGATGCCCTTTCTCTGGTGCCCTTGTATCTGAAGGAACCTCTGGCCCAGGCCCTGCTGGCCCAGGAAAGAAAGAGACAGGCACAATGATACTAGGGATTGAGACTTCCTGCGACGAAACAGCGGCCGCCCTGGTGGCTGACGGAACCATCCTTTCCAACGTGGTTGCCTCGCAGATGGACCTGCATGCCAGGTTTGGCGGCATCGTCCCCGAAATAGCCGCCCGCAAACATGTGGAGGCCATCGGCTACGTTATCAAAGAAGCTATCGATTCGGCCGGTAAGGAACTGGCCGACGTAGAAGCCGTGGCCGTCACTTCAAAATATGGCCTGGTGGGTTCTCTCCTGGTGGGTGTAGCGGCTGCCAAATCTCTGGCCTACACGGCGAAGATACCTTTGGTCGGCATACACCACATTGAAGGACACATCTTCGCCAACATTCTCAGCAATCCAGAGCTGCCCATGCCCCACGTTTGTTTGACCGTTTCTGGCGGACACAGTATGCTCGTTTACGTCAAGGGCTTGTGCCAATATGAGGTGATGGGGAATACCCTGGACGATGCCGCCGGCGAAGCTTTTGACAAGGTGGCCAAGTTCCTTGGGCTTGGTTTCCCTGGAGGCCCGGTCATCGACAGGCTATCGGCACAAGGCGATAGAGCAGCCTTCAGTTTTCCCCGGCCCTTGCGGCGGAGCAATACGGTGGATTTTAGTTTCAGCGGGCTGAAGACGGCCGTAGTGAACACGTTTAAGGGCAGGGACCGAGCGACGCTGCCTATCGCCGATATTGCCGCCAGTTTCCAGGAAGCGGTGGTAGACCATCTAGTTTCCAAGACTTTGCAGGCTGCCTCGCGAAAGGATGTCTCGGCTATCAGCGTCACCGGAGGGGTAGCCATGAATAGACGCCTGAGGGAGGTCTTCGCCGAAGTGTGTCCTCGCGAGGGCTACCAGGTCTTTTTCACCCGGCCTGATTTGTGTGGCGACAATGCTGCCATGGTGGCGGCGGCCGGTAGCGCCAGGCTGAGATACGGGGAGGTGGCTGGGCTTGACCTGGGCGTCGTTGCCCACGCCCCACTGGAGAGCGTGAGATGACGCCAGAGACGTTGATGGTAAAGGTCGATCCGTTAAATCCAGAAAGGGAGGCCATCTCCAGAGCGGCTGAGATAATAAGAGCAGGTGGGCTGGTGGCCTTCCCCACAGAGACGGTCTACGGGCTGGGAGCGGACGCCCTGAATCCCAGGGCAGTAAAGAAAATCTTCGTCGCCAAGGGGAGACCGCTGGATAACCCGATAATAGTCCACGTCGCTGAGTTGGGACAACTGAATATCCTCGCCGATAGCATTGGTGCGGAAGCGGTTGCCCTCGCAGAAAGGTTCTGGCCTGGTCCCTTGACGCTGGTTCTGAGGAAATCGGCCAGGGTTCCCGATACGGTCACCGCTGGCCAGGAGACAGTGGCCGTCAGAATGCCCAGGAACAACGTCGCCCTGGCACTAATCAGAGCTTCCGGTGTTCCCATTGCTGCTCCCAGTGCCAACCTCTCGCAGCGGCCCAGCGGCACCACCGGCATGCACGTTTTCCATGACCTGGGAGGAAGGATCGACCTGGTGCTTGATGCCGGGCCGGTGGAGATAGGCGTCGAGTCTACGGTACTGGACATTTCCACACAACCCCCCACCATATTGAGACCCGGGGCTGTAACGGCGGAGGAGTTGGAGGGCATCCTTGGCAGGGTTGTCCTTGGTGGGAGAGCGGAGCTTCTAAAGCGCTCTCCGGGCACCCGCTATCGTCACTACAGCCCCAAAGCAAGGGTCACGCTAGTGAGACAGGAGAGCCAGGAAGAGGTTGCTCGGCTGCTGGAGCAGCAAGTCAAAGCGGGAAGGAAGGTCGGGGTGATGACCTGCCGCCCTGATTTGTATCGGGGCAGGCGGTGGGTTGTCGTTGCGGCGATGTCCCAGGACGCCAAAGAGTACGCCAGGCGCATGTTTGCCGTGCTGCGAGAGCTGGACGAGGCAGGGGTGGACGAGATCATAGTTGAGGAGGTCGAGGAGAGTGGAATAGGGGTAGCCATAATGGACCGCCTGAGGAGGGCAGCCTCCGATAAATGAGAGATCCAGCAAAGCGGTCGTATGATGTGATCATTGTCGGTGCCGGACCTTCCGGTGCCACGCTGGGGTATGAACTGGCCAGGAGGGGGATAGAGGTGCTTATCCTGGAGAAGGAGAAGCTACCCCGATATAAGCCCTGCGCCGGAGGGATCACCGTTAAGACTGCCAACCTGGTTGGCCTTGACATCGGGCCGGTAACCCAGCAGGTAGTATACGGAGTTAGAGTTGCCTACAAGAATAAGAGGGAATTCACTAGGTGGTATGACAAGCCTATAGTCTGCATGGTGATGCGCGATGAGTTCGATCACTTCCTTGTCCAGAGGGCTGAAGAATCGGGCGCTGTCGTGGCTGAGAACCAGAGGGTCTGCCAGGTAGAAGCGATGGCCGAGGGGGTTGAGGTTAGAACGGCAGATAACATCTTCAGGGCTGAAATCCTGGCTGGAGCAGACGGGGCTCACCGAGTGGTAGCTAGTAGTCTAGGCATGGCGAGGGGTGTGCAGCATGGCATGGCGATGCAAGCCGAGGTTTCGGTTCCGGGTGAAACACTGGTAAAATGGGACTGCCTGATGGGATTGGACCTGGGGAATGTGCGGGGCGGATATGGCTGGATTTTTCCGAAGAAAGACCATCTGTCCGTTGGGGTAGGAGGTTCTCTGTGTCAGGCAAAGAGACTGAAGCCCAGTTACCAGAAGGTGGTGAGTTTCCGGGGATTTGAAAGCTGTGAGGCCGCGAGGTTGAGAAGTCACTTGTTGTCTGTAGCCAGGAACGGTGTGACTGTGCAGTATGGCAGGGTACTGTTGCTTGGCGATGCCGCTGGTCTGCTTGACCCGCTTACCGGTGAGGGCATCGGCTATGCCATCAAGAGTGCTCAAATGGCAGCCCCGATTATCGGTCAATGTTTACAAGATGGTACTATTGACTTGAAAGGTTATCAGGATGCCGTGGCCGAGGAAATAATGCCTGAATTGAAGGCGGCACGATCTTTAGCCAGGCTCTTCACCTGGTTTCCTGGGTGTACTTCAATGCCATCGAGGGCAGTGACCGTTTGTGGCGAGCTTCCTGCCGCCTGCTGCGTGGTGAAGAGTCATACATCAGCCTGGGGAGGAGGCTGGGAGTATTCCGGCCCTTGTTTGACCGGTTGGGCAGATAATTCAGTGAAGCGAGGTTAGAGATGACAGATTTGAAACAAGCGATCCCCCTGGTGGGGGTGGTGATGGGCAGCAAGTCTGACGAGGCATTGATGCAGCCGGCGCTGGATATGCTCCAGGAGTTGGCCATTGCCTATGAGGTCTCAGTCATGTCAGCCCATCGCAATCCGCAGAAGGTGCGCGAATACGGGCTGAGCGCCCGGGAGCGTGGCATTGAGGTCATCATTGCTGGCGCTGGAGCAGCCGCTCACTTGCCTGGAGTCCTGGCAAGCTGGACAATTTTGCCTGTCATCGGCGTTCCCCTGCCCACCAGCGACTTGAAGGGCATTGACGCCATCCTTTCCATAACTCAGATGCCATCTGGAGTCCCTGTAGCCAGCGTGGGCATCGGAGGAGCCAAAAACGCTGCTCTCCTAGCGGCTGAAATCCTCGGGTTGAAATATGACAGCATAAAGAAAGCCTATGAAGAGTATCGGAAAAAACTGGCAATGGGTTAATAGCAGGGGTATTGAGGCCAGAAGGAATCCTTTCCTTCTGACACCATGATAGGGAGAAGGGATTCCCTCTAAGCAATCTGGCGCAAGCAAGTTAGTTGCCGAGTTCCGATTCTTGGGTGGGTCTCTGGGTTTTCTTAAGGTAATGGTCGAGATGGGGGTGAGAAATGATTGAGCGCTATTCCAGGCCAGCGATGAAAAAAGTCTGGTCGGAAGAGAACAAGTTCGCCAAGTGGCTTCAGGTGGAGGTGGCCGTCTGTGAGGCCTGGGCGGAGCTGGGGGTTATTCCCAAAGGGGAGATACCTAAGATAAAGAAGGCCCGCTTCGACATGAAACGCTTTGAGGAGATCCTGAAGACGACCCACCACGACGTCACCGCTTTTCTGGGCTCGGTGGCGGAGAGCCTCGGCGAGGAGAGTCGCTTCATTCACCTGGGGCTTACCTCCTCTGATGTGATGGACACCGCTCTCAGCCTGCAACTGCTGGAAGCGACCAAGATCCTGGAACAGGATATCGCCGATCTCATTGCGGTGCTGAAGGAGAAGGCTATCGAGCACAAGCATACCCTGATGATGGGGCGCACCCATGGTGTCCATGCTGAGCCTGTAACCTTCGGACTGAAGATGGCCCTCTGGATCGAAGAGATGAAAAGAAACGCCCAGCGGCTGGCTGAGGCGAAGAAGGTTATCGTGGTGGGCAAGATATCAGGTGCGGTAGGCACCTATGCTACTGTACCACCCGAAGTAGAGGAAAAGGCTTGCACCAGACTGGGCCTATCTCCGGCGCCGGTGTCCAGCCAGGTCTTGCAGCGGGACCGCCATGCCCAGTTTGTGACCACCCTGGCCATTATCGCCAGCTCCCTGGAGAAATTCGCCACCGAAATCAGGGGACTACAGAGGACAGAGACCCTGGAGGCTGAGGAGCCTTTCGAAGAGGGGCAGACCGGCAGCTCTGCCATGCCCCATAAGCGCAACCCGGAGCTTTGCGAGCGCGTTTGCGGGCTGGCCCGGCTGGTGCGGGGACATGCCCTTACCGCCATGGAGAACGTTGCCCTATGGCACGAGAGGGATATCAGCCACTCCTCTAATGAACGAATCACCCTGCCCGACTCCTGCCTGGTGCTGGACTACATCTTGAGCATCTTTACCAACGTTATGAGGGGGCTGCGGGTCTATCCGCAGCGGATGAGGGAGAACGTGGAGCTGACCAAAGGGCTGATCTTCTCTCAGCGGGTGCTCCTGGCCTTAATAGATAAGGGCCTGAGCCGGCAGAAAGCCTATGACCTGGTGCAGCGTAATGCCATGAAAGCCTGGAAAGAGCGGACCGATTTCTTGCAACTTCTCGAGGCCGATAGCGAGGTCGTAGCCTCTTTGTCAGCGGCTGAGCTAGAGTCGCTGTTTGACTATCAGTACTACCTAAAACATGTAGACCACATCTTCGAGCGCCTGGGATTGACCTAAAGAGAAAGGCAGATGTAGGGACAGGTTTTCAAACCTGTGCAAGGAGATAAGAAGACGGACAGACCTTCAGGTCTATCCCTATAACTGTTACTATGATAGAGGGAAAGGATTCCCTCTATCCTCATAAGCCTGAGGTGGTAACTTAAAGGAAGATGCCCGAACTGCCAGAGGTAGAGACGATAAAGAACTGCCTGCTCCCTCAGGTGGTCGGACGCCGCTTCACCGGAGTTACTTTGCTCTGGCCCAGGCTGGTCCGGCAGCCTTCACCGGAAGAGTTCTGTCACAGGATCGCCGGGCAAACCATAAAGGACATACGCCGCAGGGGCAAGTATCTTCTCTTTCACCTGTCAGGAGGGGAAAGGTTGATTCTGCATCTCAAGATGACGGGCGTCTTGCTCTTGCAGCTGTCCTCCGTTCCCGTTGAGCCCCACACCAGGGCCGTACTCCACCTGGATAACGGCACGGACCTTCGTTTCTGCGATCAGCGCAAGTTTGGGGCAGTGTGGCTGGTAAAGGATGAAAGGGTGGTGATAGGCAAACTTGGCCCAGAGCCGCTCGACAACAATTTTACCCCGGATGTTCTGGGGAAGATGCTACAGCGACATGCCACGCCTATAAAAGCGTTGCTTTTCGATCAAAACATCATAGCCGGTATCGGCAATATGTATGCTGATGAAGCCCTCTTTGCCGCTCGAATTAACCCATTGCGGAGGGCAACTGATCTCTCTGAAGAGGAAACAAAGCGTCTGCACCAGGCCATCCGGCAGGTGCTAACTTCTGCCATCGGTCATGGTGGTGCTAGCATCAACACCTACCAGCAACCCGACGGCCAGCGGGGGCTGGCTCATTTTTTCTTCCAGGTGGCCCACCGGCGGGGTGAACGATGCTATACTTGCCATACCGCCATTGAGCGCATCACTATTCGCGGCCGGGGTACCTACTTCTGCCCTAATTGCCAGAAGCCTTGAATCTGGCAGGCCTTTGCAAAGTACGCCAACCAAACCTGGCAACGGCGGCTAGAAAGCGAGATCGTTTATCAACGTATTCGTGTCATTCTGAGCGAAGCGAAGAATCTTTGAGATTCTTCGTCGTCTGCTTTCGGCAGACTCCTCAGAATGACATTGATAAACAACCTCAAAAAGCTGACCCTAGTTAAGAATTGCCGTTTCTGTTAAGCTCACATGTTTGACTACTGAACTGGCTTATGTTACAAGATAGAGTGCACAAGAATCCTGATAGAGCACGCAGTAATCCTGCCAAGCAAACTTTATGGCATTGTAAAATAAGGAGGAAGCATGGCCAAGATTTACTATGACAAGGACGCTAATTTGGATTTGCTCAAAGGGAAGACCATCGGCGTTATCGGCTATGGTAGCCAGGGAAGTGCCCATGCCAATAACCTGAAGGACAGCGGCTGTACAGTCGTGGTGGCGGAAGCGCCTGGAAGCGAGGCTTGGAAAAAGGCACGGAAAGCGGGCTTTGAGGTGGCCACTGCCGACAAGGTGGGCAAGGAAGCTGACATAATAATTATGCTCGTCCCTGACAACCTGCACCCGGTGGTGTATCGAGAGTCGATTGAAAAGGAGATGTCCTGCGGCAAGACGTTGATGTTCGCCCATGGTTTCAATATCCACTACGGTCAGATTGTGCCTCCCGCCGGTGTCGACGTAAGTATGATAGCCCCCAAGAGCCCGGGTCATATGGTGCGTCGCCTCTACACCGAGGGTCTTGGTACTCCAGCTTTAGTAGCGGTCCACCAGGATGCTTCAGGGAAGGCAAAGGATGTGGCTCTGGCTTATGCCAAAGGCATTGGCTGCACGCGGGCAGGAGTCCTGGAGACCACTTTTGCTGAAGAGACTGAGACTGATCTCTTTGGAGAGCAGGTAGTGCTTTGCGGCGGTGTCACTGCTTTGATAAAGAATGCCTTTGAAACCCTGGTGGAGGCAGGCTATCAGCCGGAGGTAGCCTACTTTGAGGTTTGCCATGAGCTGAAGCTCATTGTTGACCTCATCTACCAGGGTGGCCTGGCCTATATGCGAAATTCGGTAAGTGATACGGCAGAGTATGGCGACTACACTCGGGGGCCACGGGTCATCGACGAGATGGCCAGGGCTGAGATGGAGCAGATTCTGGCTGAAATCCAGGATGGTAGCTTTGCTCTAGAATGGATCCTGGAAAACCAGGCTGGCCGCCCAAAATTCAACGCTTTGAAGCGGATGGAGGTAGAACACCCCATAGAGAAGGTAGGCAAGAAACTCAGGGCTATGATGCCGTGGCTGAAGGGCTAGCTCGGCTGGGTTCGGTTGCTAGAGGAGGGGTATGATGCCTGAGGAAGTGAAATCTGCCGTAAGTGCTACGCCAAACGGGTAGCCTGGAGCATCTGCTCCAGGCGTGATTGGAGCCGACGCCCCAACCTACCCAGGCTGGAAGCAAGAGCACGGGAGTGAAGGACATGGAAAGGGTTATTATCTTTGACACCACGCTGCGGGATGGGGAGCAGGCAGCCGGAGGGATGCTCAACGTCCAGGAGAAGCTGGAGATAGCCAGGCACCTGGAGAAGCTGGGCGTGGACGTCATCGAAGCTGGGTTTCCGGTGAGTTCCCGGGGTGATTTTGAAGCAGCGAAGCTGATTGCACGGGAGGTGCGTCAGTCAGCTATTTGCGCTCTTAGCCATGCCAATCCCAAGGCAATAGATAGTGCCTGGGAGGCAGTCAAGGAAGCGGAGCACCCCCGCATCCATATCTTCCTCTCCGCCTCTGAGATCCACCTCTCTTATCAGCTTAAGAAGAGCCGTGAGGAGATTCTTATCCTGGCACGAGATATGGTAGCCCGAGCCAAGTCATATCTGGAGGATGTAGAGTTCTCGCCTATGGACGCCAGCCGTACTGAGCCGTCCTTCCTTTACAGGATCCTGGAGACGGTTATCGGTGCTGGGGCGACCACGGTAAATATCCCCGACACTGTGGGCTATGCTATCCCACAAGAGTTTGGCAATCTTATCGAGGGCATATTGAATAACGTGCCCAATATTGATAAGGCTGTGATCAGCGTTCACTGCCACGATGATCTGGGGCTGGCGGTGGCTAACAGCCTGGAAGCCCTGCGGCGCGGGGCAAGGCAGGTTGAGTGCACCATCAATGGCATCGGGGAGCGAGCGGGCAATGCCTCTTTAGAGGAGATTGTGATGGCGCTTAAGACCCGCGGCGACCTTCTCAATCTGACCACTCGGATCGATACCAAGCAGATATACAAGACCAGTCGTCTGGTGAGCGAGTTGACCGGTTTTGTGGTCCAGCCCAACAAAGCCATTGTTGGGGCCAATGCTTTTCGCCACCAGTCGGGCATCCATCAGGATGGCGTAATCAAGAAGGCGATTACTTACGAGATTATGGACCCCAGGGAGGTAGGCATTCCCGCCAGCAGCCTGGTGTTAGGTAAGCTCAGCGGGCGTCATGCCTTTAAGGAGAGACTGGCTGAGTTGGGATACGCACTGGGCGAAGAGGACCTGGATCGGGCTTTCCTCGCCTTCAAGGAGCTAGCGGACAAGAAGAAGGAGGTCACTGACCGGGATCTGGAAACTATCGTGGCCCACGAGATTCATGCTATTTCGGAGACCTTTCACCTGGATGATGTGCAAGTTTCCTGCGGCACAAGGGGTCTGGCCAGTGCTGCGGTAAGACTTATTGACTCAGGGGGTCGGGTGCTGGCGGATGCTGCTGTGGGCTCGGGCCCGGTCGATGCAGTGTATAAGGTTATCAACCGTATCATCGGGGTACCGAACAGGCTTACCGAGTTTACCGTGAAGTCGGTCACGGAAGGGATTGACGCTGTCGGCGAGGTATTGATTAGGATTGAAAGCGAAGGCGTAACCTACACCGGGCGTGGGGCTGACACCGATATCATCATGGCCAGCGCTAAGGCCTACATGAATGCTCTCAACAGGCTGCTAGCAGCCAGGGGGAAGGGTTCGGAGTGACCCTGGCGGAGAAAATCCTGGCCGCCCACGCAGGCAAGGACAGGGTTACCCCTGGCGAACTGGTAAACGTCAAAGTCGATCTGGTGCTGTCAAACGACATCACCGCTCCCATCGCCATCAGGGAGTTTGAGCGCATCGGCGTAAAGAAGGTCTTTGATCCTCGGAAGGTGGTGATGGTGCCCGACCACTTTGTCCCCAACAAGGATATCCCCTCCGCAGAGCAGGCCAAAATAATGCGCCAGTTTGCTCTGGAGCAGGGCCTGGTCTATTTCGAAGTGGGTTGCATGGGCATCGAGCACGTGCTCCTGCCGGAGAAGGGCCTGGTCCTCCCCGGCGATGTGGTCATCGGGGCCGATTCTCACACCTGCACCTATGGAGCTTTGGGGGCTTTCGCCACCGGGATGGGTTCCACCGATATCGCTTCGGCCATGGCCTGCGGCGAAATTTGGATGAAGATCCCCCCGACCATCAAGTTCGTCTACCACGGAAAGGTGGGCAAATGGCTGGGCGGAAAGTACCTTATCCTTTACACCATTGGAGATATTGGTGTGGACGGGGCTCTTTACTCCGTGATGGAGTTTGCCGGTGAAGCTATCGAGGCGCTCTCCATGGATGGGCGCTTTACCATGGCCAACATGGCCATCGAGGCCGGGGCTAAGGCGGGCATCTTCAGAGTGGATGATAAGACCCTGGAGTACGTCAGAGCGAGGGCCAGGCGTCCGTACAAAGTTTACGAGCCGGACAGGGATACACAATACGCCAGGATCATTGAATATGACGTCTCCCGGCTGGAGCCGCAAGTAGCCTTCCCGCATCTACCATCGAACGCCAGACCCATCAGCCAGGTGAGCCAAATCGAGATCGACCAGGTGGTTATCGGCAGTTGCACCAACGGCAGACTGGAGGACCTACAGGTTGCTGCCCAGATACTGAGGCGGAGGAAAGTGCACCCCCGGGTGCGCTGTATCGTCATCCCCGGCACTCAGCAGGTCTATCTTGAGGCCCTGCGTGGGGGACTGATCGAAGATTTCATTAGCGCCGGGGCAGCAGTGAGCACCCCCACCTGCGGCCCGTGTCTTGGCGGCTACATGGGCGTCCTTGCCGCAGGTGAACGCTGCGTTTCCACCACCAACCGCAACTTCGTTGGCCGGATGGGTAGCCCCCAGTCCGAGGTCTACCTGGCCAACCCGGCGGTGGCTGCGGCCAGCGCTATCCTGGGCAGAATCGCCAGCCCGGAGGAGGTGATGAATTGAAACTGAGGGGCAAGGTGCACAAGTACGGTGCCAACGTGGACACGGATGCCATTATCCCGGCTCGCTACCTGAACACCTCTAACCCTGACGAGCTGGCAAAGCACTGT
>JBGOXA010000076.1:0-7160 GCA_041478915.1 Dehalococcoidia bacterium | reverse complement strand
TCTGGTCTCAGCCGGGTACGACGCCCACTGGTTAGATCCTATTGGGTCCATGCAATTGAGCGTCAGCGGCTTTGCTCAGATGGTGCAGATACTGAAAAGACTGGCCTTGGAGTTGTGTCAAGGACGGCTAATCTTTGCCCTAGAGGGAGGCTACCACATCCCAGCGCTGGCTCGTTCAATAAAGGCGACCTTGGAGGTGCTGCTGGGGGAGGTTGAAATTGATGACCCTTTGGGCAGGCCGCCACAGAGCAGAAAAGCGCCAGCAGTGGAAAGCATTATTCAACAGGTAAAGACGCTACACAGGCTGGAATAGTGCCGGGCATCCCACGGGCTGACTCCGAGCCCCTGGCAGTTCTTATCTCCCTGCTGAGCAAAGCACTTTACATTCTCTCGGGTGCATTCATACCCATGAGATGTAGAGTGCGAGCGAAGGCAATCCCGGATGCCTCAACCAGCTTGAGGCGCGCCCCGGTTAAGGCCTTGTCAGCGGAGACAACTCGGCACTGCTTGTAGAAACTGTGAAAGGCTGTAGCTAGCCCCTGAGCGTAGTAAGGAAGATGATGAGGTTCAAAGGTCTGCGCAACTACCTCTACCACCTCTGGCAGCTCGAGCATTTTTCGAATAAGGTCCATCTCGGCTTGGGTGACAAGTAAGCTGACGTCCCCCTGGCTGTAATCTATGCCTTTCTCCCGTGCCAGGCGAAGGATGCTGGAAATGCGGGCGTGGGCGTACTGAATGTAGTAGACCGGGTTGTCGGCCGATTGCCTCTTAGCCAGTTCAAGGTCAAAATCCATCTGGCTATCCGCCGCGCGGGAAAGGAAGAAAAAGCGGCAAGCATCGGCGCCCACCTCCTGCACCAACTCCCGAAGAGTAACAATCTCCCCGCTACGCTTGGATATCCGGATTTCCACATCTCCCCGCTTCAGGGTAACCATCTGGGTAATGATAACTTTAAGCCTGTTGGGATCGATGCCCAACGCCTTTATCACGGCTTTCATGCGAGGCACATGGCCCTGGTGATCAGCCCCCCAGATATTGACCACCTTATCGAATTTCCGCTCCACGAATTTGTTGTAGTGGTAGGCAATGTCAGAGGCGAAATAAGTAGGCGTGCCGCTACTGCGTACCAGGACGTTGTCCTTATCCTCGCCCATCTCTGAGGAAGCAAACCACACTGCCCCCTCTTTTTCAGCTATATAGCCTGCGTCCCGTAACAAGGACATCGCCTTTTTATACTGTCCGCCATCGTAGAGGCTCCTTTCAGTGAACCAAACGTCGAAACGCACCCCCAACATCTCAAGGTCGAACCTGATAGAGGCTAGAACCCTCCGTAACCCTATCTCTCCCATCTCAGCCACCGCTTGTTCCTCTGGCAAGTTGAGAAACGTATCCCCTTTTTCGGCCGCGATCTCCTTTGCTAATTCCGTTACATAGCCACCATGGTAGCCATCGGAGGGAATCTCAGCAGGAAGGCCAAAAGTCTGCCGATAACGCGCATGAAGGGAGCGGTAGAAGGCTTCCATTTGGGTACCAGCATCATTAATGTAGTACTCCTTCTCCACTGCGTACCCGGCAGCACGGAGCACATTGGCCAAGGTATCTCCCAGGATAGCTCCTCTCCCATGTCCCACATGAAGTGGGCCGGTAGGGTTAACACTGACGAATTCCAGTTGTACCTTCAACCCCTCCCCCAGGTCAATACTGCCATAATCCTCTGCGCTGGCGAGAATAGTCTCAACCTGCTGTGCCAGCCAATCGTTTCTCAAAGTAAAATTGATAAAACCCGGCGGCGCCACCTCAATCTTGTGAACCTCTGGGATGGGGGCGATTACCGCGACTACCTTCTCAGCAATGTCCAAGGGATCGAGTCCAGTGCTTCGACCCAGTTTCAATGGGAGACTGCAAGCGTAATCTGCGTGGGCTGCACTGGGGGGATGTTCTACCGCGATGTCAGGCAGATCAATCTGGGGCAGCAGACCTTTGTGCTGCGCCTCCACAGCAGCCTGTTGCAAAAGGCGAGCGACCCTATATTTAAGCAAATCTTCCGGCTTCATTTTTCGCTTATCTCCATGCCATCCTCCTGGGTGCTATTGCCGAAGGAACGTAGGCCGATACCACGGTGACCCCCAAAGCTTCCGCTACCTGAGCGGGGAGGCCTGAAATCCTATTGATGACTGTCCTTATTCCCATTAACCCTCCAATGCAGAAACAGCGATAACTCGGGGACCGACATGCACTCCCACCGCTGGAGCCACCGTGGAAATATAGATACGCTCCCTGGGGAATAGGGCACCAAGGCGGTCGGCCAGCGCTTCAGCTTCGTCCCGATTGGTGGCGTGCTCCACAGCCAATTCTCTCATGCTAGGGAGGCTTTTGACAAAATCGAACAACCGATCAATTGCCTTGGCACGACTTCGCTCCCTGCCAAAAGGATGCACCTCGCCATCCTTTACACCAACAATGGGATTTATTCTTAGAACCGACCCCAGCAGCGCCTGCGCTCTGCCAATGCGGCCCCCCTTCCGCAGATACTCCAAAGTATCGAAGCACATGCGCACATGCGACTTGAGAACAGCCTTCCTTGCCATGTCTACTACCCGATCCAGGTCTGCCCCACTCTGGGCTTCCCTGGCAGCAGTGATAACTACCAGACCCTCCCCCATGGCCCCTGACTGAGAATCAACGATCTCGACCCGGCACTTCCTTTTCATCTGTTCTCGGGCTTGCAAGGCCACCTCATATGTTGCAGTCAGCTTAGAAGAGACATGGATAGAAAGGATTTCATGGGTTTCTTCAGCCAACCTATCGTAGACCTTAGCTATCTCTCCCGGAGATGGCGTGCTGCTGACAGGAAGTTTTCGATTGCTCATTAGCTTGCGGTAGAATTCTTCGGTGCTCAGGTCTACCCCGTCGCGATAAACTTCATCGCCAAAGCGCACGTAGAAAGGAACTATGGTAATCGCTAGCTCCTCAGCTAACTTTTGGGGGATGTCGGCAACGCTATCGGTTACTACTCTCATCACGATGGCCCCTAAGTCCTACTCCACGGAGGCGATGTAGTGATAGTGTGGCTGTCCACCGTAGACCAACTCCACCTCCACACCGGGGTACTTCCGGCGAACCCTTTCCGCTAGCCCTTCAGCTTCGCGGTGCCTGGCCTTCTTATCGTAGTAAAGGGTGATTATCTGGCCCCCCTTTATGTCTAGACTTACCAATACCTGCCACAGGACTTCATCCGGTCTATTACCGACCGACACCAGCTCCCCGTCAATAAACCCAATGGCCTGCCTTCGCCGTATCCTTACTTTGCCGATATTGGCAGAGCGCACTGCCCTGGTGACTTCCACTGTCCTGACTGCCGAACCTGCCTCCTTCATCATATAAGCATTGGCTCTCAGGTTAGCATCATAATTAAAGGCAAGAAGAGCAGCCACCCCTTGAGGGATGGTCGTCGTAGGCACCACCCTCACCTTTTTTCGGGTCAACCCCGAGACCTGCCTGGCAGCGGGAATAATGTTCTTGTTATTGGGCAAGATGATTACCTTATCCTGTGGTACCGATTCTACTGCTTCCAGCAATTCACGAGTACTGGGATTCATCGTCTGCCCGCCTGGAACAATGGCACTGACTCCCAGACTTTGGAACACCTGGGTCAGGCCTTCCCCCGAAACCACGGCCAGAGTGGCAATATCGGCCAGCGGCGTCTCGGCCCCGATCATCTGAGCAAAGTCTTTGAACTGGTCATCCATGTTCTGCACCTTTATCTCGTGCAGAATGCCCAGGGAGGTGGCGTACCCGAGAACCTTCCCAGGGTTAAAGGTATGGATATGGACGTGAACCATCTCCTCATCGCCTACTGCTATGAGGCATTGGCCTTTGTCAGCTAGCCTCTCCTTGATCCTATCCCGGTTCAACGCCCTATGTCCTTGCAACACAAACTCGATGCAATACCCGTAGGGCGCCTCTCTCTCGAACGCCAAGGGTGAGATTTTGGAAGCCACAGGCACGTTACTAGAGACTACCTGGGGCCGGCGGTGTTGCATCTGCTCCGTCTCCCCCCTGAGGCACTGCAAGACACCCTCTAATACCACGTACAACCCTTGCCCCCCAGCATCGACCACCCCTGCCTGCCGCAAAATAGGCAGGAGGGCAGGTGTATTGGCCACGGATTCCATGGCGGCACTTACAGCACCTTCCATGATATAAACCAAGCTATCACTCTGGGTACTGGCCATCTGAGCAGCAACAGAGGCTTCCCTGGCCACAGTAAGTATCGTTCCCTCCACGGGATGGCTTAGTGCTTTATGCGCTGCCGCTGCTCCCTCTGCCAAGGCAGCAGCAAAGTCAGAGCCGCTGAAGGATTCTCTACCTTCTAGTGCTTGGGCCAAGCCACGGAAGATTTGCGATAGGATCACCCCGCTAGTCCCCCGGGCCCCCATCAAAGCACCCCTAGCCATAGCCTGAGCTACTGCTGAAGCATTGCTATCTGGGGCACGATAGGCTTCCTCTGTGGTAGATCGCATAGTCAGCAGCATGTTGGTGCCACAATCGCCGTCAGGCACGGGGAAGACATTCAGCGCGTTAATATCTGGCGCGCTTTTCTCCAGCCACAAAGTGGCTGCGGTAAACATCTCTCTTAACTCTCGGCCATTGTACATTACTGCGCTCTTGCCCTGCCCCCAGGAGAGATCGCTTATCAACGTATTCGTCCTTCTGCAAGGAAGGAGAAGGATCTCTGAGATTCTTCGTCGTCCTTCCCCCGGGAAGGACTCCTCAGAATGACATTAATAAACAACCTCTCCGGAACCACTTGCATCGTTCTGTTTCCCCGTGTTATTATTATTGCCGTAGTCTCACTGCGAAGGTAATCTTTGTCAAGTAAGCGGTAGAATCATGGCTAAATGTGATATCTGTGGTAAGGCATCCCAATTCGGGCACAACGTAAGCCACTCCAAACGTCGTACCAGACGACAGTGGTTGCCCAATATTCATACCGCCACAGTAAATGTTGGCGGGAAGTATAGGCGGCTTAGAGTTTGCACCAGGTGCATCCGCACTCAGCACAAACTGACACACTAGCCTGCCTCCAGAGAACGAAGGCTCTTCCTGATCCGTCCCAGTGCCTTCTTGATGCTTTCTCCAGAGCCGAATACGGCGGCTCCAGCTACTAACACCCTGGCCCCTGCCTGCACCACTTTAGGGGCTACATCAGCGTTGATGCCGCCATCAACCTCAAGTTCAGCAGTCAAACCCCTGCCGTCAAGAATCTTCCGCAGTCGGGCTATCTTGCCCACTACTTCCTCAAGAAAGGGCTGCCCCCCAAAGCCGGGGTTGACGGTCATTACCAGCACCAGGTCAAGCAAAGGCAGAATCTCGTCAACCATTACCAGCGACGTGGCTGGATTGAGGGCCACCCCAGCTTTAACATGGCATTCCTTGATCCTCTGCACCGCCCGATGTAGATGCGGACAGGCCTCAGCGTGAACAGTTATTATGTCTGCGCCAGCCTCGGCAAAATCGGGAATATGGCCCAGTGGATTCTGTATCATCAGATGGACATCAAGAGGCAACTTGGTCCAGGAACGCAGAGCCTTAACCACCGGTGCACCGACGGTAATATTGGGCACGAAGCACCCATCCATAACATCGACATGAATGTAGTCGGCACCGGCAGCACTAACTTCAGCCACCTGCTCCCCGAGACGGCCGAAATCGGCTGAGAGAATGG
Organism: Dehalococcoidia bacterium; assembly: GCA_041478915.1. Lineage (GTDB taxonomy): Bacteria > Chloroflexota > Dehalococcoidia > UBA2247 > RBG-13-53-26 > VGOE01. The sequence continues at coordinate 1,432 of JBGOXA010000076.1, read as the reverse complement.
AGGGCGCTAGCTTAATCTTCTTCTGTGTCCTCAACAATCCTCCGTGCAGCCGCCAGTTGCGCTTCCACCTGCTGAGGGGCAGTGCCCCCAGGGATGTTCCTGGCCTTGATAGACGAATCTAGCGTAATACTGTAGACGTCTTCCTCAAACAGAGGAGAATAGCTTTTGTATTGGCTGAGGTCAATCTGGTGCAAGCTCTTGCCCTGGTCAATAGCATAACTCACCAGCTTGGCTACGACTGTATGAGCCTGGCGGAAGGGAAGCCCCTTCTTCACCAGGTAATCGGCGACATCGGTAGCCAGGATATAACCTTCCTCGGCAGCCTGCTGAGTGCGCGCTGAATTGACCCTGAGCGTCTTCACCATCCCAGCAAGCACTTGCAGAGTGGAAAGAAGGGTGTCCACTGTATCAAACAGGCCTTCTTTGTCCTCCTGTAAGTCCCTATTGTAGGATAAGGGCAAAGCTTTCATCACCGCCAGCATACCCAGGAGGTGGCCGTAGACCCGCCCCGTTTTGCCGCGGGCCAGTTCGGCCACGTCTGGGTTCTTCTTCTGAGGCATGATACTGGAGCTGGTGGCGTAAGCCTCATCGACGTCGATGAAGCCGAACTCCGCCGAGGACCACAGCGTAAGTTCCTCTGCCAGACGTGACAGGTGCATCATGGTGATACTAGCCGCCGCCTCATATTCAATCACAAAGTCTCTGTCAGAGACGGCGTCAATGCTGTTCCTGCTTGTCCGGCTGAAGCCCAGCTCCCGGGCAAGGAAGTGACGATCGACGGGGTAGGGCACGCCAGCCAGTGCTCCGCTGCCCAGGGGTAGGACGTCGGTACGTTTGAGACAATCCCTGAATCTGGATATGTCCCGCTGCAGCATCTCGAAATACGCCAGGAAATGATGGGCCAACAGGACTGGCTGTGCCCGTTGCAGATGGGTGTAGCCCGGCATGACTACGCTCTTATTGCCCTCAGCCACATCCATGATGGCACGCTGAAGCTCTTTCAGCCTACGAATCGTTTCTGTAATGGCCTCTTTAGTGAATAGGCGCATGTCTAGGGCAACCTGGTCATTCCTGGAGCGGGCAGTGTGGAGCTTCCCCGCAATGTCGCCTATCTTCTCGGTCAGGCGAGCCTCGATATTCATGTGGATGTCTTCCAGTGCGGGATCAAAGCGGAATGTCCCCTGCTCAATCTCCTCTCTGAGGGAGACCAGCCCCATGACGATAAGCTCCGCCTCCTTCTCTGGGATGATGCCTTGCCTGGCCAGCATTTTGGCATGGGCAATGCTGCCAGCGATGTCCTGCTTATAGAGGCGCTGGTCGAAGGGGATAGAGGCAGTATACTGCTTCACCAGCTCATCAGCATCTTTACGGAAGCGACTTCGTAAACTCATTTGCCTGTTTGCCTTCAGAAGGACACGCGGTAAGCACTCTT
>JBGOXA010000004.1:0-19075 GCA_041478915.1 Dehalococcoidia bacterium | reverse complement strand
GAGCAGCTTATCAGGCCGCTTTGACTCTCGACCGCCGTGAGACTAAAATACCCTGCGGAGGGTTACGTGGAACATATCTGGGCACCCTGGAGAGTCGAATTCATACTGGGAGAAAAGCCGAAGGGGTGTATCCTCTGCCAGAGGCCGAAGGAAAAGGACGATAAATCCAATCTCGTCCTTTACCGCGGGAAGGAAAACTTTGTTATCTTGAACAGGTTCCCATATAACCCGGGGCACCTGATGATATCGCCATACCGGCATGTCCCTGGCTTGGAGGAGATGACTGACGCGGAAATGCGGGAGCATTTCGATCTGGTGAGAAGGAGCACTAAGGCCCTGCGCCAGGCCTTTAGACCGGCTGCCTTCAATATCGGCATCAACATAGGCAGGGCGGCCGGGGCCGGCATCGGCGACCATATTCATACCCACGTTGTTCCGCGTTGGGACGGGGATACCAATTTTATGCCTGTTCTGGCTGATACAAGGATACTACCTGAAGCTCTGGCAGCCACCTACCAGAAACTACAGGGTCTAATATAGAGAGTACCTGAAGCCCTGCGGCCCTCATTTCCCCACCACCCCACACCCAAGCGCGCCATACCCACTTGATCGACAGAACCGCAGGGAGCAGACGGCAAAACTAAGTTGGGCAGGGCGAAAGCCCTGCCCAACTTAACCAGCAATACCGTAAACGCTCTCAAAGGCCGCCAATCAGCCGCCCGCGCTCTTCTGGCACACTAGGACGACTTGCGGATATCGTCCTTTTCATGGAAGGCCGCTTTAGCGCCTTTCTCCCTTCTCTCCCGGAAGAAGTTGAACTCGCCCGGCTCATGGCGCACATTGGTGAACATCGTATGCGTGATGTACCCGTAGGTAAAGGAATCGGTGAGCCCCATCCGGTCGTAGAACAGGTGCCGGCAAGCCTTGCCTATGGCAATGCCATCACGAGGCATGAGGCACAGGTCTTTGGCCAGCGCTCTTACTTCCTCCTCCAGCTTATCAGGAGGAACCGATTTGGTCACTAGCCCTATTCGCTCTGCTTCTTTCCCATCGATCTGCCTGCCAGTGATATAAAGGTCCAACGCCCGCCTCATACCCACTGTCATCATCAGGTGACCAAAAGTGTGCTCACCGCCGCCGGCAAACCCTATCCTTTGCCCCGGGAAACCCATCATGCAATCATCGGAGCATACGAAGAAGTCACAAAGCATGGCTATCATCAGCCCAGCCTCAAGAGCGAAGCCGTGCACCTGGGCAATGGTCAGCTTCGGACAGAAGAAGAATCTCTTATATCCCTCGCTGATCCCCATTCTGTCCATCTTCAGCCTTATTCTCTGGCTGGGACGCCGCTCATCCTTATTGGTGCCGAAGCCGTAGACAAAGCCCACCTTGCTAAGGTCCTGCCCTGCAGAGAAGCAACGGCCTGCTCCCTTGAAAATGATTACTTTGACCTCATCATCCTCCTCTGCCCGGGTAATAGCGTCCAGCACTTCGGCGAAGTCTTCTCCCACCGAGATGATAACGTACGAGTTCATTTTCTCCGGTTTGTTGAAGGTGATGGTGGCAATCTCCCCCTCTTTCTCATAGATCACATACTTGTAACTCATGTCTTCCTCCATTAAGAACAGTCACTTCTAATACTATCATCCCCCTGATCGGAGTGTCAATTCAGCGATTTCGAGGTCGTTTAGCAACTTGTCCGTGTCATTCTGATCCTCACACAAGGAAGGAGAAGAGTCTCTCGTCACCCAGATGTAGGGATAGAGCTTTAGCTCTATCCGCCCGTTCGGAGGGGTCCAAAGATCCTTCCCTACATTAATAAACAACCTGTAGCCACATCATCCCCACCCACCGCCGGTTATGGTAAAATTAGGCTTTGTCATAGCTGAAATGCCAACCCGTTACACCGTCCGCCCCATGGAAAAGGAGGATATTCCTCAGGTCAGCGTTATCGATCGAGAGGCTTTCCCCGATCAGTGGCCGCCTCCCCCTTTCAGAAGAGACCTGAACAACAAGATAGTCCGCTACCTGGTTGCCCTGGAGGAAAGTGACCATCCACATCCCTACCCTGAGATCACTGAGCAGAAAGCTCAAGGGAGCTTGCGGCGGCTGATCTCCAGGCTAAAGCGGCTACTCATGGGAGGCCCTTCCTCTGCTGATGAAAGGGCTACCCAAAACAAAGACGCCATCATTGGCTACGCCGCCATGTGGCTTATGGTAGACGAAGCTCACCTGACTTCCATTGCCGTGCGTCAAACTCACCATCGTCTCGGAATTGGCGAACTGTTGCTCATCTCCATGATGGACCTGGCACTACAACTTAAGGCCCAGGTGATGACGCTGGAGACCCGTGTCTCCAACATGGAGGCGCAAGCGCTTTACGAGAAGTATGGCTTCGCCAAGGTGGGAATGCGCCGCCATTATTACTCGGATAATGGAGAGGACGCTGTAATCATGACTACCGACAGGATAACCTCGGCTCCCTATCAGGCAAGATTACGGGAACTGAGACAGAGTTACGCCCGAAGATGGCAGGCGACCAGGGAGATCCCGCCGGGTTAATCCCTCACCAGAGCAGCTCCGATTACTGATTTCTGGACTTCATTTGTTCCTTCAACTATCTCCAGCATCAGGGTCGCCCTGTGAATTCTCTCTATTTTGTATTCTTTGGTGTAGCCATAAGCACCGTGGAGCCGGAGTGCCTGTGAAGCCACCCACTCTGCAGCCTCGCCGGCATATAGCTTGGCCATGGCAGACTCGGTTCGGGCATTCTTTCCCTGCTCTCTCAAAAATGCCGCCCGATACGTCAACCATCGGGATGCTTCCACCCTGGAGGCCATCTCAGCCAGGAGCCAGCGATGCCCCTGCATATCCGAGATCGGGCCCCTTCGAGTTTTCCTTTCTTTGGCATATTTGATGACCTCATCCAGGGCACGCTGGCCGCAGGCTACCGAGATAATGGCATTCATCACCCCTCCCGCCTCCATTATCGCCGTTGGTATGGCATGGCCCCGCCCCCTCTCGCCCAATAGATTTCTCTCCGGCACCCGCACATCCCGAAAGTAGACATCCACTGTGTCCAGTCCTCTGACCCCCATCAACCCCCACGGCTTTGAACAGGTATAACCAGGCATGTTCTTGGGTACGATGATAGCGCTGATATTGTCCCCATCGGTCTTGCAATAGACGACGCTAGGACCATCAAGGTGCCCAAAGGTGCAAAAACGCTTCGTCCCACTTATCACCCAATAGCCATCCCTCAGAGTGGCCGTGGTAGTCAACATCTTAGGGTCTAGCCCTGTCGCTGGCTCGGTAAAGGCGGTGCTGGGACAGACCTTGCCCTCGATCATTGGCGGGATATACTCTTGCTTTTGCTCCTCAGTCCCAAAGGCCTCGATCACTTCGGCCATGCCACCGGAAGCTGCCAGCCAGGTACAAGGGGTACAGGGATAATGTATTTGTTCCAGTGCCAGGATACTGGTGAGGAACCCCTGCTCCAGGCCCCCGTATTTCTCTTTAGCGGTTATGCTCAGCAGCCCCACCCTGCCCAATTTCATCTGCATATCCGCCGGAATCTTAGCTTCTCGTTCTATCTGCTCTGCTATAGGCTCGATTTCCCTGTCCGCAAAGTCCTTGGCCAGCTTCTGGAACATCCTTTGCTCGTCAGTTAGTTCAAAATCCACAGTCTCCCCCAGTAAAAGATTTGGCTTGCCGCGTCAATACTACAGGACGGGTCGCTTGAGTGTCAAAATTCAGATGGGCTTTGTCAGGAGAGGGGTCTCCTGGTTTAGGCACCCCGACAGGCGTCAGGTTTGACAGCGTCGTTCGTTTTACGATATTCTATGAAAGCAGCGACTTCTAAAAGGAGGGTATATGGTTGAACGGCGAATCGCCCCGATGGACGAAATAAAGGCCTTGCAAGGCAAGAAAAGCAAAGAGTCGTTGGAGATTGACAAGCACATGATTCGTCTGCTTTGCGACTGCACTGAAGACCCCAATCCTAAGTGGAAGGACACTGCTCCGCCATCAATGATTACCACAGCAATGATCAGCGGGGGTGCGCTGGCACTAGGTATCCCCCTCCCTTTCAAGCGGAGTGTAGCCGCTGGCGCGGACTGGGACTTTTTCAAGCCCATCAAAGCTGGTGACACCATCAACACCACGCACGAGTTTTTCGAGCTCCAGGACAAGTCCAGCGATAAAGGGCCGAGGGCTCTCATGGTATACAAATCCACCCACACCAACCAGAAGGGTGAAGTATTAGCAGTAAGCACCAACACCATCATGAGCTACTAGCGAAGGAGGATATGATACATGGCGCAACTTTATTTCGACGACGTTAAAGAAGGCATGAGTCTGCCCGTTATGGAGAAGACCCCTACCACACAGACACTGGTCCGGTGGGCTGGGGCCTCAGGCGACTACTTCGAGCTCCACTACGATAAGGATTTTGCCCAATCCATGGGATTCCCCGGACCGATTGTTCATGGCAGGCTAGAGGCAGCTTTTCTTTCCCAATTGCTTACCGACTGGATTGGCGAAAAGGGTGAACTGCGGAAGCTCAGTGTTCAATATCGAGGCAATGCCCTCCCCGGACAAACGCTTAAGCTCGGTGGTAAGGTGACCAAGAAATACACCCAGGGTGGTGAGAACCTGGTAGAGTGCCAGATCTGGGTCGAAAACCCCGAAGGCAAACAGATCACACCTGGTACGGCGGTGGTGGCGCTGCCCTCTAAGAAGAAATAGACAACGCCGAAGAGAAACAAGTGTGGGGGACAGACTAAGAGGCAGGAATGCGGTAGTTACCGGTGCCGGCAGGGGGGTCGGCAGGGCTGTTGCTCTGGCGTTAGCTGAGGAGGGGGCCAATATTGTTGTCTGCGACCTGGGTGGAAGCACGGCTGGGGCGGGGAAGGATGCATCACCAGCAGATAGCGTAACAGAGGAATGTCGTCAACTGGGGGTAAAGGCCGTCCCGCACTACGGGGACGTATCAAATTTCGAGGCTGCTGAAGACATAGTCCGAACCTGCGCCAACAGTTTTGGCCGGATAGACATTCTATGCAACATAGCTGGCATTCTCAGGCCCAAAATGATCTTCAATATGTCGGAAGAGGAATGGGACCGGTTGCTGGCTGTTCATCTGAAAGGAACCTGGAACCTCTGTCGGCACGCTTGCGTCCTGATGAGACAGCAGCGCTATGGCAGGATTATCAATTGCACCTCCGAAGCCTACGCTGGGACTGTAGGCCATACCAACTATGCCGCCGCAAAGGGAGGTATCGTTAGCCTGACCTATGCCATTGCTCGAGAGATGGGGAGATATGGGGTGACCTGCAATGCCTTCGCCCCCAGGGCACGGACAAGGCTAAGTGCTGGCGACGACTTTCTAACAGAAGGACTGGAAAAGAGGATTGCGGCGGGGCTGATAACAGAGGAACGACTTAAAGGCATGGAAGAAACTAGGAGAGAGGGTGCCGATCCAGAGTACTTTGCTCCCTTCATAGCTTACCTGGCCAGCGAAGCCGCTGCTGATATCAACGGCTGCGTATTTGTTGCTTCAAGAGTTACCATTGGAATTTGGAACCATCCTCAGATAATTAGAACAGTTTCCAAGGATTGGGAATCGGGTGAGAAATGGAGTATTGACGAGCTAGAGAAGCTGGTGCCGCAGGAGTTGCTAGTCGATTATGTTAATCCAGCCCCGCGCAAAGACTGAAGGTTGGTCTGCCTGCTGTGATTTTGGGCGCAATGGAGATAAGCGTCGAGTTGGAACATCAACTGCTCTAGCAATACGTTTATCTAGCTCTGGCTTCCAACAATGGACAAAAATAGTGTGTACGCCGAGATCAGGAATTGACAATTAAGGAGGATTTAGCATGGGCAATAAACTAAAGGGGAAAAACGCGGTGGTCACAGGGGCGGGTAGGGGGATCGGGAAGGCAATCGCTGTAGCACTGGCCGAGGAAGGTTCCAACGTGGTAGTCTGCGATCTTGGAGTGGCTGTGGATGGATCGGGGACAGACAAGACTCCCGCCGATGAAGTAGTACAGGAGTGCCAGAAATTCGGGGCAAAAGCAGTTGCTCAGTATGGCGACGTATCCCGTTTCAAGGACGCCGAGGCGATGGTCAAGGCTTGCGTCGATAACTTCGGCAGGATAGACATCCTGTGCAACATCGCCGGGATCGACAAGCCCAGGATGATCTGGAACATGTCTGAAGAAGAGTGGGATCAGGTGGTAGGCGTGCACCTCAAAGGAACGTTTAACCTTATGAGGCATGCTGCTCCCCTGATGAGGGAACAGAAGTATGGGCGGATAATAAACTGCGTCTCTGAGGCTTTCATTGGCGGGCCAAGTCACCTCAACTACGCCGCAGCCAAGGGCGGCATCGCTACCCTGACCTATGGCGGGGCTCGCGAGTTGGGCAGATTTGGCGTAACTTGCAATGCCATCTGTCCTCGGGCATGGACCAGAATGACCGCCGATGACAAGGTGATTGAAGGCATAAAGAAGAGGATCGCCGCCGGGCTTATGGCCAAGGATCAACTCGACCGGATGATGAATGAACTGGCTGATCCTTCTTACTTTGCCACGTTCGTAGCCTACCTGGCCAGCGATCGGGCTGCCAATGTGAACGGCCAGATATTCTTTGTATCCGGGATTGAGGTGGGGCACTGGAGCCAGCCTGTAATTGAGACAAAGGTGACCAGAGACTGGAAGAAGCAGGGCAGATGGACCTTTGAAGAGATAGAGAAGCTGGTGCCGGAGAAGTTACTCGTTGGTTACGTTAACCCGGCCCCCCCGCAGCCGGACGAAAAGAAATAATCAGCATTAATGGTGAAGGAGGTTCAAAAAATGGGTGATAGACTAAAGGGCAAAAACGCGGTGGTAACTGGTGCCGGCAGTGGCATCGGTAAGGAAGTAGCCCTGGCTCTTGCCCGAGAGGGGGCCAACATTGTGCCTTGTGACCTTGGAGGAGCCGTGGACGGAAAGGGGGCGAGCACAAGCCCCGCCGATGCGACAGCCGCCGAGTGCCAGAAGTTTGGCGTAAAAGCCGTTCCCCAATACGGCGACGTCAGCAACTTCAAGGCTGCCGAACAGATGATACAAGCTTGTGTAAGCAACTTCGGCAAAATAGACATCCTATGCAATGTCGCCGGAATCGACAGGGCCAGAATGATCTGGAATCTGTCGGAAGAGGACTGGGACCAGGTGATAGCTGTCCATCTCAAGGGTACCTTCAACATGGCCAGGCATGCCTGTGTCCAGATGAGGCAGCAAAGGAGTGGGAGGATAGTAAACACTATCTCCGAAGCCTTTGTAGGCACCGTGGGGCATGTAAACTACGGCGCTGCCAAAGGTGGTGTCGCTGCCTTGACCTATGCCATCGCCTGGGAGATGGGCAGATACGGGGTAACCTGTAACGCCATTTGCCCCAGGGCAGCCACAAGGATGACCATGGGTCCGGACGTGCTGGCCGGTTACAAGAAAAGGGTGGAAACCGGGCTGTGGACCCAGGAGAAGTATGATGAGGTGACCCATGTGCCCACGGCAGAGTACATGGCTGCCATCCCGGCGTTTCTTTGCAGTGATGCAGCCGCCAATATAAATGGCTGCATCTTCGGCACTGCCGGCTCACATTTCTCCTACTGGGCACCATCCAGGGAAACGGTCATTTTTGCCAGGGACTGGGACAAACTGGGCAAATGGACCTGGGAAGATATAGAGAAGTCCGTGCCTACCTTACTAAAAGGCTATGTTAACCCAGCCCCACCCGAGGAGAAGAAAGAGGAGAAAAAATAGACACGCTGCGCGCTGAGACGCGGGCGGCAGAGCAGGACTGAATAATGTAGAAGGCGCTGGCCGCCTCTGCAAGAGAGGCAGCCAGTGCCTAGCTTTTACTAAGGAATCCCTTGGCCCGACGACAGCCCAGGCAGCACGCGGTTAATAAAAGTCCCTAATTATAAACGCCTAATCAGGCTCGTTGTTAGAAAAAATCTTCTCTTTCTTGATTTCCATAAGTACAAACTTGTATATCCCCCTGATAACACGCCCACGAGCCACAAAGCCGCATTTCTGGAAACATTTCTGCGCCCTTATGTTTTCCTCCAAGGTATGGAGGTGTATCTTCTTGAGATGGTCCTTCCTGAAAACATAGTTCACTAGTGTGGTCACGGCATCGCTGCCGTAGCCCTTGGCCCAATATTTAGGGTCCCCGATGAGGATGCCTAGCTCGGCTTCCCCTGAACGGTAGTCAACGTTGTAACAACTGCAATTGCCAATATGTTTGCCTTCCAGCGTTTCTATGGCATAGCGGTATGACCTCGAATCGGGATAACGCAGCTCGTCACTGTAGCTAGCTAAATAAACAGAGAAAGGTATATCCAGGGGGAATGTGGCGTCCAGGTGGGCCAGTTCGGCGTCGCTTTTCCACCTGTAATCGTTCCAGGCATCTTCCAGCCCTTTTTCACGCAGCATTACCTTCTTGCCCGTTATCATGAACACCTACCCTCTGCTCCCTACGGTGAGGTTGGAGCAATAGAGTGCCGGAGTGAAGACTGCCCCAACCCATCTCGCCTCCCGCCCAATGCCAACAAGGTCGTTCAGCACCTGGTAAACATTGCCCGAGACGACGGTGTCCTTCACCCGGCCTACTATCTCCCCTCTCTCTACTTTATACCCAAGGAGAACATTACCACTAAACTCACCGCCCAGGACGTTAGTCTGCGCCGCCCCCATAAGCTGCTCTACTACCAAACCTTCATCCACGTCTTGAAGCATGTCTTCGAAGCTAAGCTCACCGGGTTCAAAAACGAGGCTGCTGATCGACGGCCCGGGTAGCCGCGTGCCACCATCCCTATCCCCACTCCCCGTACTTTGAACGCCAGCCAGACCAGCCGTTTGTAAGTCATACAGAAAATCCCCCACCACACCATGTGCGATGAGAGACGTTGCTTGGCTGGGCACTCCCTCATCGTCACAGGGACGGCTGGCGGGGCGGTGAACAATAGTAGCGTCATCTTTCAGGGATAACTTATCATCAAATATCTTCTCCCCTCGCCTATTCCCCAGGGGAGATGCACCTTGTAAGACCACCTTCCCATTGAAAGCCACAGCCAACGGGGCAATGAAAGCACTTACCACTCCATGAGGGGTGAAGATCACTGGCAGACGTCCGCTGGATACTGATGCCCGTCTCTTAGCCAGTTCAAGCTGGTTTATCACCGGACCAGCTATCTGGCCGACATCGTCAATCGGTCGGCATGAGCCTCCAGCATCGCCGACAAAGAGCATATCCGTGTCTCGAATGAGGTTACCCCACAGGCTGATGACAAAGGAACTGCGACGAAACTCTGCCTTTCCCCCCCGCGAGTTCAGAATTTGTACCGAAACGACGCTTTTGGCTATCGTCGCCTCACAGAGGATATCCGGGGTATGTCCCCGAACTCTGGATATGAGGTCTTCACCAAGGTTGACCATTTGCTCTACGGGATAAGCTTCTACCCCAGGGTCGTAGATTTCCACCTGAGGATACGTCTGCCATGCCGGAAGCTCAAACCTTGCCGGTATGCCGAATTGGGATACCTCGACTGCCCGCTCCACCAGTGAAGCCCTGTCCTCCAGCCTGGTCGCGGTGGAAAAGCCGATCCTCCCATGACGCACAACGCGAAGAGCTACCGATATACCCTTGCGGGTCTGCAACTGCTTTAGCCGATTGGCCTCAAAGACCACCGGCGTTTCCTCAAAGGAAGCCAGGAAAACCTCGGCCTTTTCAGCAGCCTTCTTTGCTAGAGAAAGAAGCTCTTCCACTTTAGACATCCAAAGTCAATTGTGTTCTTTGACATCTCCCATTTCCTCACTCTGGTCACTTCCCTCCTACCAGACAACGCTTAATGCGAATGTGGGGGCTGCCATTGGACACGGGCAGAGGAAACTGGCCCCCCTTACCACACCCACCACCCTGATTCATCTCCAGGTCATTGCCGACAGCATCTATGTTCTTCATGGTATCGAAGACATTTCCGGTAAGGACTACCGGGCGTAACAGCTCGCCCAGCTTCCCGTGGCGAATCATGTAGGCCTCACCAGCAGAGAAAGTGAACATCTCCATGCTGGTAGTCCCCCCGTACCAGTTCTTAGCGTAGATTCCTTCCTCGATATCACCGATCATCTCTTCAAATGAAGTCCGCTGTGGCTCAATAAAGGTGTTGGTCATACGCACAATGGGGGGATAATGGTAGTCCACTGACCTGGCATTACCCGTGATTGGTTCCCCCATCTTTGCCGCCGTCTCGCGAGAATGCAGCCTGCCCACCAGCACCCCCTCCTTGATTAGATAGGTTCTCGTAGACGGTATCCCCTCGTCATCGTATTTATAGCTGCCTCTCAAATTGGGAACGGCCGCTCCATCGACAATGTTCAAATGCTCACCGCCAAACCTGCGTCCCAAGACCATGATTTCTTTCAATCGATCATTCTCATAGGTAAAGTCAGCCTCAGACAAGTGTCCGAAGGCTTCGTGAGCGAAGACTCCGGCCAGCACAGGATCCAAAACCACGCAATACTCCCCGCTCTTCGCCTGCGGTGCAGCAAGCAATTCTACCGCCCGTCGCGCTGTCTCCATTACCTGCTGATGAAGCCCCTCTATCTGAGTGAAGTCCCCCCTGCTTCCCAGGCTTAGTCCAGCCTGCTGTATGTCACTACCATCCCTCGCTATGACGGTAATCCGAAGAGAGAGATCGCTATGCTTCTGTTCGATGTAGCTGCCCTCTGAATTGGCGAAAATGACCCTCTTCCGTTTGTCTCCGTAACCAATAATGGAGGTCTCAATCTTGGGAATACTCCAGACCATCTCATTGTATTCATCCAGAAGGTGTTTCTTTTCGGCTAACGAGAGGGAACTGCAATCTTTCTCCGCCGCCTCTTCAACAAAGTCCACCACAGGACTCGCCGAAACCAACCGGCTAACATCTCTTCCCACCAGCTCCGCCTGCTTCACCGCCAGCTCAACTTTTCCCCGCAGGTTACCCAGATCATTAAAGCTGACAAAGCCCCATCCCCCCCTCACCAGTGCCCGCACGTTACCCCCAAAACCGGCAGGTTGACTGATGTCCTCCAGTTCCCTTCCACGATATTGGATACGGGTAGATTCGCTCTCCTCCAGGCGAACCTCTACATATTCAGCGTTACGGAGTCTCAGTGCTTCGGCAATCTGATCCCTATACAAATCAAACCTCCAGTGCCAGGAGAGTACTGCGGAACATCATGCTAGCCCAGAGGCACTCACCCCAGGCGAGGCAGTAGCAGTCAATAGTCTATAAGCCGAGAACTGCATTGTCAATTTGAAGAAAAGCAGAGTAAATGTCGGCTTTTGGTAGGTGCGATCCCGGGTGGCGACGCATTTTGGTATTACAATGCTAGGAGCTATGACCGAGAGGGCGCGAGGCCAGGCAAGAATCGATGCCGAAAGAGAGCAGAATGGTCAACTCTGAAGTGGGCGGCACCGCGTTGAACCCAGCGTGAGCTAGGATCCGGTGCCGCCTCGAACGATCGCCTCTCCCCTTTCGCCTGCTCTATGGGAACACCTGGCGCAGGCCGTGGTACCGGAGCACTGTCTGCGCTACGTTGATGCCAGAATCTATCGCCTGCTGGATGCCGATACCATGTCCACCGGCGTCACAGCCAACATAGAACAGACCCCGCACTGGAGCCTTGATGGATGGCTTGTGGCGACCACATTGCCCCACTATCTGTCCCAGACCAATGCACTCCCCACCCTGGCCTGGCAGCACCTGATCACGGGTAAGGGCAGAGACATCGTGTGGGGAGTAGCCTTCTTTGGATTCGATGTGGTCTTTCAAAGCGGGAAAGGCCTGGAACATCATTTCGTCCACTTTGTCCCACCACGCCTGCTTCTCTTTCTTCGTCATCTGCGGGTTGGCCGGACACCATGTCCCCGTCAGGATAACCTGCTTACCAGGTGGAGCCGCGTCCGGGTCGTAATTCGAGGGAACCTCGATCCAGACAGAAATCTCCCTGGGAATATCGCCTGACTCGGCCTTCAGCCACCGCTCCAGTGTCCAGCCGGTCTCATCCGAGAACAAGCAGCCGCTCGGCTCGTTGATCACCTTCTTGTCCAGAAAATAGCGGACCCCCATCATTCCCCAGGAGGGGATCAACTCCTTCACATAGTTCACATAGGCTCTGTCGAAATGCTCCTCGCCGACCAGTTTGAGCACCGTGGGCTGGATGCCGGCATTGCTGACCACGATGGGGGCATGGAAGGTACCCTTGTCAGTGATCACGCCGGTCACCCTGCTCTGGTCCACGGTGATCCGCTCCACCCTGGCGCGCATAATCACCTTGCCACCATTTTCTTCCACTGCCTGAGCGATGGCTTCGGCCACACGGCCAATGCCGCCCTTGCCGAAGACTCCGCCACCACGCAGGAAGACGGTCTGGACGGTTCTTACTGCCTCTGAGGCAGCCACCAGGTCCAGCGGCACCATAAAGCAACCGTCGGAGATAAAGTTGAGGAAGCTGTACACTCCTCTGGGCACCTTGTAGCGACTGAGCCATTCCTGGAAGCTGATATCGTCCAGGGCGTCGATGTCCTGCGGACTGATCGAGATCAGGTCGGTTAGAAGCTTGATGGCATCATCCTTTTCTTCTTCCTTTACCTCCAGCCAGGCGAAGGTCTCGTCAGGATCGGGCGTGGCACTCTGCGGACCGATCATATACTGCCCAGACGAGTTCCTGTATCTGCTGCCGTTGCCCGGAGCTATTATCACTTCTGCCCGGTTCTCCATCCCCAACTCTTTCAGGATAGCCTCATGGACGTTGCCCTGCGCCGGGGCGCTGTGGACTAACCAAGCGGTGTGGGTGAATCCCCTTTTGGAGATGGACATGGCCTTGCCCGCAGCCCTGGCGTTCTTCTCTAGAAGCAGTACCTTGAGTCCCCGCTTTGCCAGCAAGGCGGCACAGGTACTGCCTCCGAACCCAGCCCCAACTACAATAACATCGTACGATTTTTCCGCCATTTCCTTCACTCCTTTACTCGATCGGAGGTAGGGTCGCCACGGCGACCTGGCCCACCGATGCATTAAATATCAACCGTCAGTCAGTGGCTATTCTAGATACGTTTTAATGTACCTCTCCATCTCTGAGGTGGGTTTCCACCACTTCTTAACCCCCATATCCTCGGCCACTTTATTGGCCCCTAGATAGCCAGGGCCGCCAAGTACCAGCCCCCCAGGATAGGTAGACGCGCCGCAAACGTAAAGGCCTTCGATGGGCGTCTTCGTGCTGGAGCATTCCTCATTGGGGCGGAAACGGCCCAACTGGATAGGCATGTAATCGCCGTGCTTGATGGCGCCACGGCGCATGTTGGGGAAACGGTTCTCGATGTCCTTGGGGGTCTCCATGTTGGTAGCGATAACGTTCTCTCGCTTGACGTTGGGAGCTACCTTCTGCCATTTGGCCAGGATTGCCTCCTGTAGCTCCTTGCCTCGCTTCTCCCATCCACCCTCTATCTCGTAGGGGGCATGCATCTGGAAGAAGGAGATGTGCTTACCTGGCTTATCGCTCAGGTGGGGATCGAAAAAGCTCTCACAAGTGGCGTGTCCACCGAAGTTCTTGACATCAACCCTGCCAGCTACCACATTGTCCCAATGGGCCAGAAGCCGCTCAGTGCTCTCAATGCCAAAGACGACCATGAAGGCCTCGTTGATCCAGGGATCATCGCACTTGTAGCGCGGCGGCTCCTCGGTGGCAATGTGCAGGGTGTTGTAGCTCCACTTGTCGTACTTCCAGCCCTGGACTGACTGCTTTAACGTGGCTGGCAGATTCTCTCCTCCGACCAGGTCCAGGAAGGTAGTGTGGGGATCCAGGGTGGACATTACCACTTTGCTGCGCAGGGTACGACCTTCCGCAATATGAACTCCGGCAACGCGACCGTTCTCCATCAGGATCTTGTCCACTCCAGCAGCTTCCAGGATCAGGCCCCCGGCTTTGACGATCTCCCGCGCCATGGCGCTGGCAAACTTGTGCGAACCTCCATAGCAATAACACTTGTTCATCCCCCGGTCGATCAGCAGGGGGACAAAGAAGCCAATGCCGGTCTCCCTGGGGTCCAGCCCCCACTGGCAACTGGCGTATAGAAAGAGGGCCCGCACCCGGTCGTTCTCGAAGGTGTTGGTGATAATCTGCAGAGGGCTCTGCTCGACAAGCTCCAGCATCTCGCTGCCGACTTTGGTCCGCTGGAAAGAGACCACCTGGTCTATGGGGGCCATGGGGGGCAAGTAGGTGGCGGGAGCCACTATATCGCTGACTATCTTCCGCCAGTTACTCATCACCTTGCCAAAGGCAACCGCATCCTTGAAAGAGAACTTGCTGATAGAGTCCTTGGTGTCCTCTATCATGCGTGTTAGGAGGAGCGACGTTCCATCTTCGAACACCATGCCTGTCTGGGCGTTGGGCTTGATCCAGGTGAGCGCCGGACCGTCCAGATCAAAGTCTCTGATGACCGGCATGTAGTCAACCATCATGTGATAGACGACGTGGGCGTTGGAAGCGTAGCAGGGAAACATGATCTCCTCCGTGGCCAGCCCACCCCCCACCTCAAAGCGGCGCTCTACCACAGCTACCTTCGCCCCAGCCTTGGCCAGATAAGCCGCCGCCATCAGACCGTTGGGCCCCCCGCCTATGACAATGACATCGAACTGCGACTCCTGGGGAAACTCTTGAAACATCTTGGGGAATTGGTCCAGAATCATCACGCCCTCCTATCTATCTCGGTGCTATGGCCGATATCTTGCCCTGTTGTGGTATGTACCATGGCGAAGGGTACCACCACTCGGCGCTAGGTTGTGCGATCCCATCCTCGATGAGGATGTGCATCAGGTTATAGGGTATGGCCATCAGGCACAGCCCACCAGGATGCCCCATTGTTTGATGGCAGTGATAGAGACCCTCGATGGGCGTGCGGTAGCGGGCCATCTCCGGTATCGGACTGTTAGTCCACAGTTGGTCCTGGCAGTGCCGCCTGCCGCACCAGGTTCCGCCAATGAGGCCGGTGTTGCGAAACTCGACTTCACGGGCGGTGGCCGACCAGTGGTAAAGGAGGTTGTCCGAGTCAAGGCCTTCCAGCATCTGACTGAAGGAATCAAGCATGTACTGGTCCATCCTGTCCTTGATCTTGTCCTGGGCGTCCTCTCCTTCCTTGTGATAGTCCGGTGGGGTGACACACATCTCAAACGCTGGGTGCAGATATCCCATGGGGTGATACCCCTGGCAATCCGTGGGGTCCCAACTTTGGGGCGGGGTTTGGAACCAGAATGCCCTCTCCGGCGGCACCGTGGGGTTGCCCTTTCGGCCGTCTACATCGGCCAACGCCTCATAGTAGATTTCCCGCGAGTCACAGGGGTAGATGCCGCATTGGGGGCTCTTCCAGGGGCCTATGCCCCGCTCTTCAGGTATGTTGGCAAACTTGCCTCGGAAGCGTAGAGGCTTCTTGGTCATGATATGGGAAACGTAGAGGCTGCCCCCCTTTAAGCTGACGTCATTGATCTTCTGTCTGAAGCCGGGATCCAGATGCTTTGGTCCGATCAGCTTGAGAAAGGTCTGATGGACGTCCACCGCAGCGATGACCGCTTTGTTAGCCCAGATAGTCCTGCCACCCGAGGCAGCAGTTTCCCTCAACCGTACCCCCACCGCCCGCCCATCCTGGACGATGATTTCATCCACAGGGCAGCAGGTGCGCACCACAGCCCCCTGAGCTACGGCACAGCGGTGTATGGCGTGGAAGTAGCCATGCAGGCCACCGCGAGGTATGCTGCCACCGCCAGTTATGGGCAACTGCAGGGTCATGACACAGGTCGCTGCCGGGATGGCCACACCTTCCCAGTGTCCCGCAGCGCCTGACCACCAGGCTGCGCCCGCCATAGCCACTTTGAACGGCTCGGTCTCCAGGTACTCGTCCATGAGGTCGAACATGGTCATCTCGCGTAGCTCCGGTGTCCAGACGTCCGGCTGGAACTGCTTATACACCTGCATATACGGCACATTGTCGTCCGTCACCTCTACTTCAGGAGGGTGCGGCGGGCACCAGAAGGTGGCACGCAGCAACTCCTGGGTGAACGGAGGCTGACCCAGCATGCCGGCCAGCTTGGCCCAGCCCAACTGGTCCTTTTCGCTGGTTGGCCTCCATCCGTCGGTGCAGGCCAGACAGGTGTGGGCCGGGCTGGTGAAATCCTTCGGGTCCCAGGACATGCGGAAGCCGTATTTGTGCAGCTCCAGTTGCTCGAAGCCCGGGGCAGGTGCGGCGTACATCAGCATGGCGTGGGGGTAGACGCGCACTCCGGCCAGGGGCTCCGCCGTCTCACAGGCTCCGCCAGCCTCAACCCTCTCTTCCAGTACACAGACGCGAAGCCGGCACTTGGCCAGATATGCCGCTATCGTCATCCCGTTGGGTCCCCCGCCCACAACCACAACGTCATATCTCTCGTCCTTGGTCATAGATACCCCCTTTCCAGCAGCCAGTTATACCTCGGTTGCCTATGTTCGTCGCCATAGGATATACAAGAATACACTTACTTCTCGGCAAAAGACAAGTAGGGTATGGTTGGAGCATCTGCTCCAACCATACCCTACTTGTCTGACGGATTCTGCGGGGTGGGTGCTGCCCCGAGGGGGTAAACCTACCGCCTTCCCCTCACGGCAGGTTTTGCTCTGCTTCACCCACCCGACGACTAAATTACAGCAGGGGACACGTGCCCCCGTGATATGACCATCTCCATTGCTGCTTCGACAGAAATATTCGTCGGCATGACGTCGTCCTTCGGAACCAATTCGAGGAAGCCCGACATAGGGTTAGGCACGTTTGGTATGTAAACGTTGAGCAATTCTTGTCCTGAAGCGCTGGCCAACCTATTCGTGACAAAGCCGATAGTTCTCATACCAGGCCTTGGGAACTCCACCAACACCACCTCTTTGAACTTGCTCCTATGAACCAGCATCAAGCTTTCTAGAAGTTGCTTTGGGTTACGGTAGATATCCCTTCTCAAAGACACCCTTTCTAACAGTGACTCGCCATACCGGATGATCCTCTTGCCTAACACACTGGTCGTCACTAGCCCAATCAGATAGATCACAGGTAGGGTTATCGCAAACCCAATACCAACCACAGGGCGACCAACGACAAACTTGATTACCGGCTCCATGAAGTCGTCAATAGAGATGAACAGCCGACTCAGAGCCCAGATGACGACAGCCAATGGTACAATCACAAGAATGCCTGCCAAGAAGTCTTGCCTTAGCCTTCTTGCCACCCGGGACCATAGTGACTTGGGTCTATGCTCCATGCCTCCTCTCCTCCTGTAAATTGTGCGTTTTGGGAACTGAGGGCTGAGGGAGTCATCTCCCTCAGCCTTTTGGTGAAGGAAAGGATTCCTTCACGCCTCGACAAAAAAGGTCTCAGAAGACTACGGCGATTTCTGTCTGGGGGGCAGGGGGTTAGCTCTGCCACAGTGGGGGCACTGGATACTGTCGCCTTTGTATTTGGGCGGGACCCTCAGTTTAGTGCCACATTCGCAATTGACAAGCCTATGTTCGCTGAACTTCCACAAAAGGTCAGATGTCTCTCTCGCCCGCTCGATTTTCTCCGGTTCCTTTATCAAAGCTGCTGGTTCGGGCGATACCGCCAGAACAGTCACCCCGGCGAGAGCCGAAGCAGGAATGACCCCCTTGCCAGATTGGTGAAATTCACGATACGCCTTGTCGTAGTCCGCCAGTGAGGCACCCCCTGCCATACTCCGCAGTATTCGTATCCTCTCCGAAATAGGGGGGTGGGTGCTGGTCCAGTCGCTGGCTGCCCTGCCTTCGCTGCGGAAGGGATTAATGATGTACATTGGCGCGGTCGCCTGGTTAGCTGATTTCAACTGGGTGGTGGAAGCGGCTATCTTTTCCAATGCTGAAGCCAGCCCCTCTGGATATCTGGTGTACAGCGCACCCGAGGCATCAGCCAGATATTCTCTCCTTCTGGAAATAGCGAAGTAAATCAATTGGGCCAAGATTGGCGCCAGTATCATCAGGACGATAGCTACAATAAGGATTACCACCTGTCCGCGGCCACCCTCCCGCGAGCCCCTCCGGCTGCCCCGCACGCCACCAAAGAACATGATTCGCGAGGCGTACCACGCCAGAATGACGATGGTTCCCAGGAGGACACTGCAAAGCGCCATCAATAGTACATCGCGGTTCTTTATGTGGGATATTTCATGAGCCATGACACCTTGCAGTTCATCACGGTTGAGTTTCTGTAGCAGTCCGGAGGTGATGGCCACAGAGGCCCGATTAGGGTCTCGTCCAGTGGCGAAGGCATTCAGTGCTGGGTCGTCGATGATATAGATGTCCGGCATTCTCTCTAGCCCGGAGGCGATCTTCATCTCCTCCACCACGTTATAGAGACGGGGATCGTCATCGTGACTTACCTTCCTTGCCCCGGACATGGAGAGTAAGATATTATCCCCCTGGAAGTAGGCCACCAGATTCAGGATCGCCCATACTACGAGGGCAATAATCAGTCCGCCGATACCGCTTCCTAAGATGGCTACACCCAGGAAATAGCCTACCAGGAGGAGCAGTCCCGCTATGAGTGCCACCAGTACTATTGACCTGATCTGGTTAGACCTGATCTGTTCCCACATACCTCAGAGTCTCTTGCTTAACTGAAACTAACCTTGGGTACTTCTTTCTCCGCCGGTACAGTGATCTCGAAGAACTCGCTCATTTTGAAACCAGTCATGCCAGCTACCATGTTGGAGGGGAACATCTGAATCTTATTGTTATAACCCAAGACCGAATCGTTGTAGAACTGGCGGGAAAAGCTTATCTTGTTCTCCGTCGAGGTCAACTGTTCCTGGAGAGCCAGAAAATTCTGGTTGGCTTTCAGGTCGGGATATCTTTCTACTACTGCTAGCAAGCGGGACAAAGCTCCACTGAGTTCACCCTCAACTTTGCCCCGTTCCCCGGCTCCGGCCGAGGAGGCCTGTACGGCAATGTTACGTGCTTTAATTACT
>JBGOXA010000051.1:0-8247 GCA_041478915.1 Dehalococcoidia bacterium | reverse complement strand
CAGTATATATATGAAAGCAACAGCTATCCTTTAACTATCACGGGGGGGCCTGCTATAGGCTCCCTCACACCAACCAGTGGCCCGGTGGGTACCGAGGTGACCATCTCCGGTTCCGGCTTCGGGGCAGTACAGGGTTCGAGCACGGTGACATTTAACCAGACTTTGGCCAGCCAGATAGTCTCCTGGAAGGATAACGAGATAAAGGTCAAGGTACCGAACGGGGCAACCACCGGTCCTGTTGTTGTCAAGCGGGACGGTCTCAACAGCAATGCGGTTACCTTTACCATAGAGGGACCTCAGGTAAAGGTTATAACCGGCCAGATAGATAAGGAGTATTCCTTCACACTTCCCTGGGATTTGGGCGAATATGAGCAGGTGGTGACTACCAGCGGAAGCTGGTCACTGACTGCCGCTGGGGCATTACTAGTCTTCGATTCGGGGGCAGGAGGGTCACTATCCATTGCCCAGAACAACCAGGCAACGCTAAGTATAAGCGCAAGTTCCACCCTCAAGGAAACCTATCAACGTTATGACTGGCATTCTGGTAATTATTATGCGGGTATTCTGGACGGCTACACAATCATGAACTGGAGTGAACCGAAACTTGTTGACCCCGGGGACGGTTTTTCTACTGAGGGGTTGACCTGCAGCATCTCGGCTTCGGACCAACAAGTAACCGTGCAGTTCAGTTTCAGCAGCGATGAACCACAACTTCATCTTCAGCTCGAGACTGAGGTAGAGATGGCCTGGGTAGACTACGATAACGAGGGTAACCAATTAGGCAGTGGAGTAGAGACGTCCGGTTTCGGCGCGGCCTATTTCAAGATAGAGCCTGCCTGAGTCAGCCAGAGCAGGCAGAGCAAATACAGCGGCCATTGGCTTAAACTCGTCGTTCTGAAATAGATGTCACAGGACACCCCCTGGCTAAGCGAGTTTCGCACAGCCCGGCCAGCAGGCATTGGTTATCATAACTGTTGAACGCTGACTGGCAATGAGCCCTCTCCCGTTGAAGGGAGAGGGCTAGGGTGAGGGTGATCCTCCTCCCCGCTTGGTCTCCTCCCACCAGGAAAAGAGAGCGGCAGGACTAGCGCCTGGGGCTTTCAGAATGACAATAATAGGCATCTCCCCCATGCTTGTATGAAGCATGAATACGTTGAGAAGCGGTCTCCACACCATCTCCTTGTTGGCCGCAGCTAACTATGTCATAATAGGAAAATCGAGACTCAAAGCAAGGCAATGTGGTGTAGAGGTATCCGAGGCGCCACCTTGGTGGCAGCCAATGCCAAGGAGGATATCCTGGCAGCAACAAAAGAATTGCTTCAAGCTATAATTGAGTCCAACCAGGTAAAGAGGGAGGCGGTGGCCTGTGTGTTCTTTACTACCACGCCAGACCTGAATGCGGAGTTTCCTGCTTTGGCAGCACGCCAGCTAGGCTGGACGGACGTGGCCCTCATGTGCGCCCAGGAAATGGACGTCCCCCATAGCCTTTCCCGGTGCATCCGAGTTCTCGTCCTGTTCAATACCGAGAAAAAGGCAGAGCAAATCACACATGTATATATCAGAGGGGCTGAAGCGCTCCGACAAGGGATGGAGAGCCGAGGAGTATGAGCATGATTGTGGTCATGAGTAAGGATTCAGGAGAAAAGGAAATCGCCGCGGTTGTAAAGCGGCTCGAGGCCGCTGGTTTGAAGGGGCACCTTTCGAAGGGTGAGGAGCGGACAGTGATCGGGGTAGTAGGTATAGCCCCCGTGCTTCCGGACCTGCGTGAGACGCTGGTGCTGATGCCTGGAGTAGAAGACGTCGTGCCCATCAGCAAGCCCTACAAGCTCGCCAGCCGGGAATTTCAGCCCCATGATACAGTGATAAAGGTCGGCAATGTCAGTATCGGTGGAAACGAGATAGTAGTAATGGCCGGCCCCTGTGCTGTGGAAACGGAAGACCAGGTAATCAGCACCGCGCGCGCGGTGAAGGCGGCAGGAGCCAGTATCCTGCGCGGCGGGGCCTTCAAACCCAGCACCTCTCCCTACAGTTTTCGCGGCCTAGGAGAAGAGGGGCTGAAAATTCTGGCCAAGGCTAAAGAGGAAACGGGCTTACCCCTGGTGACGGAGGTGCTCACTCCGGCAGACGTTGAACTGGTGGTTCAGTATGCAGACATCCTCCAGGTGGGGGCGCGCAACATGCAGAATTTCACCCTTCTGGACGAAGTAGGGAAAACCAAGAAGCCCGTGCTGCTGAAGAGAGGCATGTCGGCCACCATTCAGGAATGGCTGCTAGCGGTGGAATATATCCTATCTCAAGGAAATCGCCAGGTGATCCTGTGCGAAAGGGGCATCAGAACCTTCGAAACCTATACTCGCAACACGCTGGATATCAGCGCTATTCCCAGCATTCAAAAGCTGAGTCACCTGCCGATTATCGCTGACCCAAGTCACGGTACTGGAAGGCGAGAACTGGTGGCTCCTTTGGCCCTGGCTGCAGTAGCTGCCGGGGCAGATGGCCTGCTGATAGAAGTTCACCCCTCGCCAGACACTGCCCTCAAAGACGGTGCACAATCGCTCACCTTTGAGCAATTCGAGGAGTTTATGGCTCAACTGGTTCCAGTGGCTGCCTCAGTGGGACGCAGGGTGGCGGGTAAAGGAGGCTGAGGAAAAACAGGGTATGCAGATCGAGGCGGAGCTGGCTGGGTTTACCCCTCGGCAAGAGACTGTGCTCACCATTGGCGTTCTTGACGGCGTCCACCTGGGGCACCAGGAACTCATAGGCTATCTCAGAAGGCAGGCCCTGGCAAGGGACTATCTCCCCGGTGCGGTGACCTTCCGCAACCACCCTTTAGACGTATTATCACCCCAGACGCACCTGCCCCGTTTAACCAGCTTGGAAGAGCGGACCAGGCTCCTCCAGGGGCTTGGCATTGAGCTCATTGTCCCCCTTTCTTTCACTCCCGATCTAGCTCAACTGGCGGCTGGAGATTTTGTCGCCCTGCTGCAAAAGTACCTTAAGATGCGAGGGCTGGTTATCGGCCCGGACTTTGCCCTGGGTCGAGGTAGAGAAGGGGATGTCTCTGCCCTCCACTCTCTGGGAAAGGAGCGCGGTTTCTGGGTGGACGTCATTCCCCCAAAAGTAATCAATGGAGAGGTGGTGAGCAGCACCTCCATTCGCCAAGCGCTAGCCAAAGGTGACATGTCAAAGGTCAAACGGCTGCTGGGACGTCCCTATGTCCTCACCGGGCAGGTAGGACACGGTGCGGGCCGAGGGAGGCAATTGGGCTTCCCCACAGCAAATCTGGAGATAAACTCCAGACAGGCGCTCCCCGCCGACGGGATATACGCCACGAGAGCCTATGTCGCCGGCCATACCTATCCCTCCGTAACCAACATCGGCACACGCCCAACCTTTGGAGAAGGACAGCGCACAGTGGAAGTCTATCTCCTCGATTTCGAAGGGGCTCTATATACACAGGAACTCCGGCTGGAACTGATAGAGCACTTGCGAGCCGAAAAACGCTTCTCCAACCCAGAGGAGCTCAAGGCTCAGATAAGCCGCGACGTAGAGCAGGCGAGGTCGATACTGGAGATGGAGAAATGATAGCCCCCCAGCTTACCTCCCTGCTGAAGCGTGGCGTAGCTGAGATCATCGTTGAACAGGAACTTACCCAGCTACTGGAGTCGGGGAAGCCGCTGCGGCTGAAGCAGGGCTTCGATCCTAGCTGCCCCGATATTCACCTGGGGCATGTGGTGGGACTGAGAAAACTGCGCCAGTTCCAGGAGATGGGGCATCAGGTTATCCTTATCGTCGGTGACTGGACAGCCCAGATCGGAGACCCCAGCGGCCAGTCAGTCACTCGGCCTATGCTCACACCTGAGGAGGTAAGGCGCAACGCCGAGACCTACATGAAGCAGTTCTTCAAAGTGGTGGATAGAGGAAAGACCCAGGTGAGATGGCAGACCGAGTGGTTTGGCAAGTTCGACCTGGCCGAGGTTATCAAACTGACCAGCAAGTTCACCGTGGCCCAGTTCCTGGCCCGGGAGGACTTCAATAAACGCTACAAAGAGGGACGCCCTATCGCCATTACTGAACTGCTGTACCCTTTGCTCCAGGCCTACGATTCGGTGGCTATTCAGGCTGACGTGGAGTTCGGAGGCATCGACCAGAAGTTCAATTGCCTGGTAGGCAGGGAGCTTCAGACAATCATGGGACAACGCCCTCAGCAGGTATTCCTCGTCCCCCTGCTGGTGGGAATGGACGGCAGCCAGAAGATGAGTAAGAGCCTGGGCAACTACATCGGCGTTGATGACCCATTTAACGACATGTATGGCAAGACGATGTCTATCCCCGATGAACTCATCATGCCCTATTTCGAACTGGTGACCGATGTCCCTGACAAGGAGCTGACGGAGATGAGACAGCAACTCGATTCCCAATCGATCAACCCGATGCTGGCTAAGAAGCGCCTGGCCAGCGAGATTGTGGCCCAGTTCCACGGCGATGAAGCAGCCCGGGAGGCGGAGGAGCATTTTGCCATTGTTTTCCAAAGGAGGGAGGTCCCACGGGCGATACAAGAGCATGTAGACTCTCTTAAAAAGCTATCAGGGTCTGCCACTACTATATCAGGGATGATCTACAGCATAGGCCTTGCCAGCAGCAAGAGCGAGGCAAAGCGCCTGATTGCTGCTGGATCGGTTGAAGTCGATGGAAAGAGGGTTTCCAAAGACATGGCGATAGTCTACGAAGATGGCAAGTTAATTACGAGCGTGGACGGACAAATTGTGTCCGAAGATATGATGCCACCTATAAGCAATGGCAGTGTGATCAGGGTGGGCAAGCACCGCTTTGTTAGAATCGTCGATGCTGATAAGCACATTTAATATGGAGGTATAACATGCAGCTACGCATACCCGGACCCACCCCCTGCCCCGATGAAGTCCTCGAGGCAATGACCAAGCAGATGATCAACCACCGGGGAAAGGAGTTTCATGAGCTGCTTCACCGCATAACCGATCAGCTCAAAGGATTCTTCCAGACCAAAGGAGACGTATTCATCCTCACTGGCTCGGGCACCGGCGGGATGGAGGCTGCCGTGGTCAATACCCTTTCACCTGGCGATAGGGTGCTCTCTGTTTCCATCGGCTTCTTTGGCGACCGCTTTGCCGACATTGCCCAGCAGTTCGGCGCCGAGGTCAAGAGGCTTTGCTTTGAGTGGGGCTCCGCGGCTGACCCCGACACGGTGCGTCGGGCACTGAAAGCGGACTCACCGATGAAAGCCATGCTCGTCACCCACAATGAGACCTCTACCGGTGTGACCAACGACCTGGCTTCCCTCAGCGCCGTGGCCAAAGAATTCGACCTGCTCCTTCTCGTTGACGGCGTGAGCAGCGTCGGCTCCATAAATCTGCCGGTAGACGACTGGCAATGCGACGTGGTAGTCACCGCCTCCCAAAAGGGATGGATGTCGCCACCAGGACTGGCCATGGTCAGCGTCAGTCAGAAGGCATGGCAGGCAAACAAACAAGCCAAAATGCCCCGTTACTACTGGGACTTCGGCAAAGCCAAGCGCTTCCTGGAAGAGAAAGGCGAGACTCCCTGGACACCGGCTATCCCTGTTTTCTTTGCCCTGGCCGTTGCCCTGGACATGGTGGAGCAAGAGACACTGCCCAAGGTCTTTGCCCGTCATGCCCGGGTAGCCCAGGCAGCCAGAGACGGAATAAGATCGCTGGGACTGTCCCTTTTCCCTGATAAAGCCTGTGCCTCCAATACCATCACTGCTGTCAAAGCTCCAGGAGACCTGGATGTGAAGCGCCTGCTGCAAATACTTAGAGAGGAGCACAGCGTCATTCTGTCCGGAGGCCAGCAGAAACTGGACGGGAAAATCTTCCGCATCGGTCACTTGGGGTTGGTGACCGAGGGCGATATGACAGAAGTCATCAGCGCCCTGCAGGCGGCCCTGCCCCGGGCCCAACGCTAAAGCCCCGGCAGGACGCTATAATAAAGAAAGGGAACATGAAAGTACTGGTTACCGAGCCAATCGCCAGTGAGGGAATAGATATTCTGCGCCGGGAAGCTGAGGTAGATGTTAAGCTGGGGCTGAAGCCGGAGCAGCTCCTTTCCCTCATAGGGGAGTACGAAGCCCTGATGGTACGCAGTGAGACCAAGGTCACCCACCAGGTCATCGAGGCGGGCAGGAAGCTTCAGGTCATCGCCCGCGCTGGTGTGGGGGTAGACAACATTGACCTCGATGCAGCTACCCAGAGGGGCATCGTCGTCGTCAATGCTCCTGCGGCTAACACCATTGCCGCCGCTGAACATACTGTTGCCCTTATGCTTGCGCTGGCGAGGCACATCCCCCAGGCTCACGCCCACCTCAAGAGAGGTGAGTGGCTGCGGCACAACTTCGTTGGGGTGGAGGTAAGAAACAAGACGCTGGGGATCATCGGCCTCGGCAATGTCGGCTCAGAAGTAGCTAGAAGGGCGAAAGGCCTCCAGATGAAGGTCATTGCCCACGATCCCTTTATCTCTCTGGAGTATGCTCAAAACCTGGGGGCGGAGCTCGTTTCTCTTGAGGACCTGCTCAAGAGGTCCGATTTTATCACCCTTCATCTGCCTCCGACACCTTCAGCTAGAGGGTTAATCGGAGCGAAGGAGCTCTCGCTGGTCAAGCCTTCAGCGCGGATCATCAACTGCGCCCGGGGCGTACTGATCGACGAACAGGCCCTCTGTCAGGCTATCGAGGAGGGCCGGGTGGCTGGTGCTGCGCTGGACGTCTTCTCTCAGGAACCGCCTGTGGGAAACCCTCTTCTGAAGAATGAAAGGGTGATCGTCACACCTCACCTCGGAGCTTCGACGCAAGAGGCGCAGGTAAACGTTTCCATAGACGCTGCCGAACAGGTAGTGTCAGTGCTTAATGGACGGCCTGCCAGGTATGCGGTGAATGCCCCCCTTATACCTCTGGAGACCCTTTCCATTCTCGGGCCTTTCATCCGGGTTGCCTCCATGGCCGCAAGATTGGCAGCACAACTGACAGAGGGCCAGGCAAGCAGCATTGACATCGAGTACAAGGGCGAGATAGCCGAGTACGATCTCACCTCTCTGAAAGCGGCTGTCATCGGTGGCTTGCTGGAAGGAGTGAGTGAGGAGCGCATTAACGTTGTCAACGCTAACATTATTGCCCACAGGCGGGGGTTGAAGGTAACTGAGCATAAGAACCCCACCTGCGAAAATTATGCCAGCCTGATCACTGTGTCCGTGACTACCAGCGCTGGTGTGACTACGGTGGCCAGCACGGTGATGCGCGGGGAGCCCCACATTGTCAGGGTCAACAGCTACTGGATTGATCTGGTACCCAAAGGGGGTTATTTCCTCTTCAGTGACCACCGAGACCGCCCCGGGCTTATTGGGGCGGTGGGTATGATAACCGGCAACGCTGATATCAATGTCAGCTCCATGCAACTCAGCCGTCTCAAACCGCGCGGGCAGGCGTTGATGGTGCTGGAACTGGACGAACCTCTGAAGGAAGAACACCTCCAGCAGATCCTGGCCCTTCCCGATGTTTATACGGCCAAAGTGGTCAAACTTTAGCCTGGTTCAGCCTCTGACCCATCTCCTTCATTCCAAGCCGACACTCTCGGCTCCTGTGGCCCCCATATTCGTTGGCCGCAGCTAGCTACGCACTGCCAGGTCAACACCGGAGAAAATAAACCAGGCCCCAAATCCGGCCAGGATAAGGGCGCACAGACCGAATATCCAGCGCTGCACCCTGGGCGTCCAGAGGTGTTTCGACTTGAACGCCACCCAGGAAATAAGGAAAAGCCAGCCCAGATCACACAGCCAGTGCGTGGCACCCATGGCCACTATGCCGGTGTTGCCGAAGTCGCGGGCATCTGCTAGAAGCGCCGCTCCAATAGTGGCCCACCATACGAAAAAGTAGGGGTTGGTAGCAGTCGTTACCAGGCCTGCACCTACGGCACCCCGACCCGGCCATTGTTGCTTGGCATCGAAGGATATGGCCTGGATTCTGAAAACCTGAAGGGCCATCCAGACAAGTACCAGCCCCCCGGCCAGGCCGACGCCGATTTTCACCCCGGTGAGCTCCAGGAGATGCGCAAAACCAAAATAGATGAGCACCATCAGCGGTATTTCCACCAGACCATGCCCCACCGCAACCAGGGCCCCCGCACCCTTATGCTGCGCCCCGTTGGCGATGGTGACCGCCGTGACCGGCCCGGGCATCATCACCCCACTGAGGGATAGGCT